>JAAYAQ010000245.1 GCA_012719295.1 Candidatus Hydrogenedentota bacterium
GCGACATCCAGGATCTCGAGGGAAATACCCGCTTTGCCTCCGAAAGCGAAGCCGATACGCATCGACGCGGCTTCCGCCGGAGCCTCGAACGCCAGCTCGAACTCCTCGGGTTGCAGCAGGCGTGTCAGATTCATGCGCCATACGCCCGGTCCTTTTATCGCACCGCCGTGTGCGTCATGCCAGGACACACTCCAGCCCACGCGCGGCAGGTACGCCTCGGTTTCCCCCGGCGCTTTGACAAGGTCTGGTCCCGGCAGGTTCTCCAACGTGAGATCGGGGAACTCTGGAATCCGGTATACGATTCGCACCGACAACTGCTTGCCGCCCGGCACCGGGAGCGCGGGAGAGACGACCCTGGCGCTGGACGTGAATGCGAGACCCTCGTAATGAATGCGCAAGCCGGAAGCCTCCGGCGCCAACACGGGCGCCAGGCTGCAACGTGCATCCGTGCCGGATGGCGTTGTTTCCCAACCCATCAACGTGTCCGGACACACCTCCTTCAGGCGCGTGCGGCATACGCACGCGAGCGGGGCGCCGCACCTTACCCATTTGTTGCGGTTCTCTTCAGGAGCGATGGCGACCACGTAGTCCAATGAGGTCTGCAAGGGCGGCAATTCCTTGCAGAGGCGGAATTGAACGCGCCCCGAACGATTTCCGGCCTCCGGTCCGAACGGAGGAATGACACACTGTCCGGGGCGTTCCCACGTGCCTGTCGCGTTGTTGCGGTGCAGTACCACGAGATCGTCCAGTGGAATCCCCCGGGCCGTGAACGCGACCAGGTTCACGATGTCAGGGCCAATCTCCAACACACTCCCCGCAGGCAGCGCCTCGTAGGGCGCTTCTATGACCAGGGGGCAGATCCAGGAACTCAGCTCCGCAAGGTCCCTGAAGCCGCCCGATTCCTGCCCTTCGATGCCAGCAACGGTTGCCAATAGAATCCCTGCCAGAACCCACTGTGATGACTTGACCACGTGTGAATGCCCTCCTGGACGCGGACCGGCCCCAACGGGTCCAAAACGTGCTCCACCTCACGTGCGGTGAATCGGATGGGCGGCCCGGCGCCTGCACGGATCCTGCGGATCGTAGACCTTCAAAGCAACTCAGGCAACCCGGTCCGCCTTCCGCGAGATAGGAAGCCTTCCAGAAGTTGAAGACATCCACAGACTTGTGGATACTATGCTTCCCGCGGGTGCGGTGCGCCAGGGGGACGGGGCCGTCCGCCACAGGAACGGCCGGCCGCGGCCGCGCAGGTGTTCGGAATGTGTGACGTTGTGAACCTGTAGTGGCGTTGCCTCGCCACGGAGAACCGGGGAAGAGTCATGGAATCCACCGCCAGAGAAACCAGGCACGAACACGTTCCCGCAAACGCGCCCGCCGAACGGCTCGCCTCGATCGACGCCCTCAGAGGCTTCGACATGTTCTGGATTATCGGCGGCAATACCCTCGTTCTCGCGTTCCTGGCCTTGTTTGTCGATCCCGTCCCGGAATGGCTCGAACACCAGTTCCATCATGTGAAGTGGGAGGGGTTTGCCGCCTGGGACCTGATCATGCCGCTCTTTCTCTTTGTCAGCGGCGTTTCCCTGCCCTTTTCGCTCGCAAAATGGACCGGCGCCGGGGGAAAGCAGAAGGATCGGAAGGGCCTCTACCTCCGGCTCGTGCGCCGAATCCTGCTGCTCTGGGTGCTCGGCATGATGGTGCAGGGCAACCTCCTCAAATTCGACCTGTCCCAGTTGCGGCTGTATTCAAACACCCTGCAATCCATCGCCTCCGGCTATCTCGTGGCCACCATCCTGATGCTGTTTCTCTCGGTCCGCGGGCAGATGCTCGCCACCGCCGCACTGCTGCTCGGCTACTGGGGCCTCCTGGCGCTCGTGCCCGTGCCCGGCCACGGTCCCGGCGTGCTGGAACCCACCGCCAACCTCGCCATGTATATCGACGAGACCCTCCTGGGCTCTTTCCGCGATGGCACCACCTACACCTGGATACTCAGCAGCATGGCGTTCGCCGCGAGCGTGCTCCTCGGCGTGTTCGGGGGACACGTCCTGCGTTCCGGCCAGACGCAAAACAGGAAGACCGCCATCCTCTTCGCCAGCGGATTCGGATGCCTCGCCGCCGGGTGGATCTGGAGCCTGTCGTTCCCCATCATCAAACACATCTGGACCAGCTCGATGGTTCTGTGGGCCGGCGGGTGGAGCTACCTGCTGCTCGCCGCCTTCTACTGGCTCATCGACGTCAAAAAGTACCGCAAATGGGCGTTCCCTTTCATTGTCATCGGAATGAACGCCATCGCCGTCTATGTGGCGACGTCGCTGATCAATTTCGACCATATCAGCGAAGGTCTCGTCGGGCATCTTGCGGAACGCCTGGGCGCGGCCGGCCCCTTCGTCGTTGCCTTCACCGCGTTTCTGCTCGTCTGGCTGATCCTGCTCTACCTCTATCGCAAAGGCACATTCATCCGCGTGTGAACGGCGCGTTCCTTCTTTGTTCGCGCGCGGGCGCAGTCATCCGGCCCCGGAATGCCTATGCAAACGGGTCATCCCGGGTAAAATCCGGCAGGTACACGTCCGGACTGTCCTCGCCCTGAACGAGCAGATTCTCAAAGCCCAGTTTGCCGGCAAAGCGCACGACCTCCAGATACTCGGTATCGGTAACGGGCCGTGCTATGCGCTCATAGCACGTTGCCCGGTGCCGCGGCGAATACTGGCGCATCAGGCTCAGCGTGACGTCCATCAACCCCGCGTCCCTCAGCCAGAGCAGAAAATCGTAGCTGCCGGACTGGTCCTCGGGCAGCACCAGGTGGCGGATGATGAGGCCCTTCGCGGCCACGCCGCCCGCGCCTCTCAGGCGGCCCGTCTGGCGGTACATCTCCAACACGGCCGCCCGGGCAACGTCGGGATACTGTTCCGCATGGGAATAGGTCAGCGCGCACGCGGGATCGGAATACTTCATATCCGGCAGGTAGATGTCCACAATGCCATCGAGCAACGCGAGCAGTTCCACACGGTCGAACCCGTTGGTGTTGTACACAAGCGGCCGCGTCAGCCCCCGGCCGTAGGCTTCCCGTAACGCCAGCAGAATCGGGTAGATATAATGCGTCGGCGTCACCAGATTGATGTTTTCCGCGCCCGCCCGTTCAAGCCCGAGCATGTCCTCGGCCAGCGTTGTATACCCGGCGTCTTCCCCCAGGCCGAACTGGCTGATCTGGTAGTTCTGGCAATACACGCACCGCAGGTTGCAGTGCGTGAAGAATACCGTGCCCGAACCGCCGCGCCCCACCAGGGGCGGTTCCTCCCCGAAATGCAGCGTGGCCGATGCGTACCGCACCTGTTCCGCATCCCTGGAATCCGTCGCGCAGTAGCCCGGCTCGTTCTCGAGCCGGTTCACGCCGCAGGCCCGTCCGCACAACCGGCAGGCCCGGCACAGCGCCCGCACGGGCCCCAGCGCCGCCTCTATTCGCGCCCGCTTCTTCTCCGAGTCAACCTTCGGCACTGACGAATTCCCTCACGCGTCACACGGCGGCAGCGTGCCGGCGCGGTCTGGCTCTAAATGCAATCCATATCGAGCTTTACGGTTACGATCTTCTTGGGCGCCAGGGAGACCTTCACGGATTTTGCCGCGGACGCCAGCTTCTCTACAGGCCGCTCCTCCAGGGTCAGCAGGTGGGCCGCGCGGATCTTCGCGTGCGTCTTAACCTCAGCCGCCACGCTCTTTTCCGTGGGATTGAACAGGCGCAGCACGAGTGCCGTGCCGTCCTCGGACCGTTTCAGCGCGCTGACAACCGCGTTTGACGGGGTCACACTCAGCAAACCCAGACGCTGCGGCAAGTCGCCCCCGTGGGGGCCCGCCTGTGCGATCTCCAGCGGCACGCTCAGGCGTTCCACTTCGCCGTACACCTCCGCCTTGGCCCAGGAGCCCGCGTGCGGGTAGATCGAGTACCGGAACTCATGCTCGCCCGGGCATTGCGACAGTTCCATCTCCGGATGGCGTTCCCAGCGTTTGCTGACCGTCGTCAGCGCGATCTCGTAGGCCCGGACCAGCGTCAACGCCACCGCCGCGTCGTCGTCCGGCGTGATCTCATACTCACGCAGACCGTCGTTGATGATCGCCAGCCCGCCGCGGCGGTCCGCCACGTCCACGAAGCGCTGCATCGGGAAGGTCGCGTTGGACGCCTGCCAGGGACTGTCCGGCCCGTGGGTGGTTGCACGTTTGACCACGTCGAAGGGGGTCTCCACATGGCACGTCCTGGTCTGCCGCCGCGTGGGGAACAACACGCGCAGCCGGTGATAGCGCGCCGTGTTGGTGAATCGCGTTGTGATGTCCACCGACCGGGCGCCCCGGCGCAGCGTCACCCACGACGTAATGTCCAGCGGCACGGTCTCGTCGCTGCGCCGCGACGCGCTCCCGCCCCCGTCAAGACGTTGCCACGCATCCCCAAGGCCTTCGTCGAACCGGGCCGGAACCGTCATGTGATATTCGATGCGGAACCGCGCCAGCAGCGGCCCATCCTCTTCCAGCGAGATGGTCACGGGCGCGCCGATGCTCGAGATGATGCGGTCCGCGGCCGGTTCGATATGCATCCATGCGTTGCCAACCTCGCCGCCGTCCTCGAAGAAATGGAGCCCGTCGTAGACTTGGCCCGAATCCTTGTGCACCAGGGTGAACGTGCCGTCCCCGTTGATGTACACGCCCAGATGCTCGTTTTCCATGGTGTGGTGGCCCCGGACCAGGCTCCCGCGGCCGAAGGTCCTGGATGGCACGAGCCGGAACGTGCCGTACCCGAACGCGGGAATGTCCCTGGCCTCAAAATGGACCTTCACCTGTTCGCATTCGAGCATGTACGTGGCGTCGGCCGCGTGATTGATCACCGCGTGATGGGGTCTGCGCGTGACGGCCTGCACGGGCGCCGGTTTGCCGTTTCCCGCCGGAGCCGCCCCGCAGGCCGCAACCTCAAACGCGCTCATCGCGCTGGTGCGGGGCACGTCCACCACCGCCGTCACCACCTCCGAACGCGCCTGCGGCGACGCGTTGAACACCGTCAGGAGAATGTCGTCGCGGCCCGCGTTCGAGTTGTCGATCCGCCGCTGAATGTGCTGCAGACTGCGCGCCAGAATGGAATCGGACAGGTTTACGGTCTGCCGGAGACGATCCCGCACATCGCGCTCGATGTCATCCACACCGCTCCCCGAAATGCTGTCGTGCGGGTGACATTTCAGGAGCGTTTTCCAGGCCAGATCAAGCGGCGTGGCGGGGTATTCGGCCCCAAGGCGCCACGCCAGCGCCGCAAACGGTTCCGCCCGGCGCTGCAGCGCCTGTTCCGCCAGCGCATTCAGCCGCTTGACTCGCGTGCGGCTTGAGAGCACGTCGCTGTACAGATGCATCCGCTGGTTCATCAGCACGGGCGTGCGCCGTTCCCCTTTGAGCACCGTCAGGTTCCGGGCGGCCTTCTTCACCTTGTCCATCAGGTCCGGCAGGCGGCTGTGCCGGATGGTATCGCCCTTGAGCACCGTGCGGGCCTCGTCGATCAGGTCCAGCTCCACCAGATCCGGGATGCTGCTGTCGTGGCCCATCATGAACGCGAGGTACTTCGTCGTCGCCACGGCGGCTTCTTTGTCCCGCAACGCGGAAATGCACTCGCGCGCGCGTTCGCGGTCAAACCCCCGCACCGGGTCCAGAAGCAGGTGATGACCCGCGGCGCGCTCCTCTCCGCAGAGGTGGAAGGGCAGCCCGCCTTCCCGCCACTCGTACATGCGCTCGCCAATCGCCTTGCCAAACACGGCCGGCCGGTACACGTTGTGGTAGAAGTTGTAGCGCGCGCCCGAACTCATCTGCGACCCCAGGATGCGCGTGCCGTCGGCGCCCTCAAAAATGAACTCGTTGGCCACCTCGTCGTGCGACACCCCATGGTAAAACAGCATCACGTCGATCCCGAACCCCATGTAGATCTGCGGCATCTGCGAGTTCTGGCCATACGAAAACGCCGTGTGCCCCACCTTCATCACCCCGCCGAATTCCCGCGCAACCCGGTGCCCATAGGTCAGGTTGCGAACCAGCGATTCCCCGTTCACGCTGAAACATTCCGGCAGGGTATACCACGGGCCTGCCAGCAGCCGGCCGTCCGCAACACGACGCTCAACCCGCGCGCGGTGCTGCGGCCGGATCTCAAGATAGTCCTCGAGGGGGATGCACTGGCCGTCCAGAAGAAATGACTTGTATTCCGGCTCGGCATCGAGCACATCCAGCAACAGATCCAGCAGCTCGACCAGCATCAGGCGCGTTTCCTGGAAGTTGTACAGCCATTCCCGGTCCCAGTGCGTGTTCGCAATCACGTGGATCTCGTAGCCTCGGCTCATCGATACTCTCCCCTCATGTAAAGTGTCCGTCTCCAGCCCGGAGATTCTACGATAACACGCCATCACCGACAAAGTCCGGCAGTTCGGGCCGTCTCGACGCCTTGATAATCTTTCCGGATTCCGGGTATAAAAGCCGTTCGGGCTGTGCGAATTACCGTGAAGCAGGTCTCCATCGCCGTTCAGCAAGGCTTACCCGCGGCAAGGTGTTTCACGCACCGCGGCGGGCATGCCGGGCCGGGCAATGGAGCAAACAGTGAGGAGCGATCATGGCAATCCGGCAATGTCTGATGGGAGTGATGGGGCTGATGGGGATTCTCTTCGTGTGCGGCGGGACGGCCAACGCCGACGTGCCGCATGTCAAGGTCGGGCGTTTTCCTCAGGAGGTCGCGTCGGTCTTCACTGTTGCGGACGGGCTCCCGTCGGATGATGCAACCGCCGTTCACCTCGATGCGCAGGGCCGTGTCTACGCGGAAACCGCGGCCGGATGGGCGGCTTTTCAGGACGGCCGCTGGACGGCCATAGACGCCCCGGACACCGCCGCCTTCCCCGGATATGTTGACCCGGCCCGCTGCGCCCAGCTCGGCGATACCATCCGCCAAATTGCCGCGGCGCCGGACGGGAAACTCGTCGCCGCGACAGCTACCGGACTCCTGCACGAAACTTCCGCCGGCTTTGAACCCCTGGTTGTGGAGGACGGCCTCGGCCGCCAATGGGGCGTTTCGGATGCCCGCGGCGTTGCCTTTGACAGCGCCGGCCGGCTCTGGTTCGCCACGCTGGCCGGCGCCGCGTGCCGCACCGGCGGCGCGTGGACCTTTTATACCGGTCGCGAAGGCCTGCCCTACAACGATTTCACCGTCGTGGAGGCCGGGCCGGATGGCGTCGTGTGGTTCGGAACCCGTGTCGGCGCGGTCCGCTTTGACGGTCAGGACTGGGCCTATCGCCAGGGCCGCCGCTGGCTGCCCAGTGACGATATCCGGGATATCGCCGTCGATGCGCTCGGCAACGCCTGGTTTGCCACCGCCGGCGGCGTCGGTCTCATTGAACGGCGCATGATGACCCTCGCCGAAAAAGCCGCCTTCTACGAGAAGGAAATGGACCTGATCCGGCGCACCCCCTTCGGATATGTCTCCGAGGTGGCGCTCGCCCGGCCCGGCGACAAAAGCGAGATCATCTTCAGCGACAGCGATAACGACGGCCTGTGGACCGCCATGTACGGCGCCGGCGAGTGTTTCGCCTACGCCGCTACCGGCGACCCCAAAGCCAAAGAACGCGCCAAACAGGCGTTTGAAGCCCTTCGCTTCCTGCAGAAAGTCACGCAGGGCTGCGAGTACAGCCCCCCGAAGGGATACGTCGCCCGGACCATCCGGCCCATGGACTGGCCCGATCCCAATATTGGCCGGATCGAGAACGACCGGAAAGAACGCGCCCAGGGCGATGCCCTCTGGAAGGTCTATGAACCCCGCTGGCCAAAGAGCGCCGACGGCGAGTGGTATTGGAAAAGCGACACCAGTTCGGACGAGCTCGACGGCCATTATTTCTTCTATCCCCTGTATTACGATCTCGTGGCCGACACCGTCGAAGAGAAAGAGCGCGTACGGGAAGTCGTGCGCGATCTGACCGACCATCTGGTACAGCACGGGTTTAATCTGGTCGATTTTGACGGCACTCCCACGCGATGGGGCATCTACGGGCCCGATTCCCTCAACTATGACCCGTCCTGGTGGTCGGAACGCGGCCTGAAATCGCTCAGCATGATGTCGTACCTCGCTGTGGCCGAGCATGTCACCGGCGATCCTGCTTACGGAGCGGCCCTGCAGGAGCTCAAGAACAAGCACGCATACGGCGCCAATGCCATGATCTACAAGATCCATCGCGGCATCGGTTCCGGAAACCAGTCCGACGACGAAATGGCCTTCATGGCCTACTACAATCTGGTCAAGTACACCAGGGACCAGGACCTGCGCGAGCAGATGCTGTATTCGTTCTACAGCGCGTGGGCCATCGAACAACCCGAAATGAACCCCTTCTTCAATTTCGCCTACGCAGCATTCGGGCTGGGGGCGCAATACACCAGTCCTTGGGGCACGCATGCCATCGATCCGTGGGACGGCTGGCTGGAAGACGCCATCGCCACCCTCACCGGGTTCCCCCTCGACCGCCTCAACTGGGGCTGCAAAAACAGCCACCGGTTGGATATCGTCCTCCTGCCCCGCCAGCAGGCCGTCGAACTCACCGAACAACCCCGGCGTTTGATCGGCCACCGCGTCAACGGCAAGGTGCTCCCCGTCGAGAACCGGCACTTCAACCACTGGAACGCCAGTCCCTGGGAGCTCGACTACGGCGGTAAGGGAAACGAACTCGCCAGCGGCACGGTGTTCCTGCTTCCGTACTACATGGGACTCTATCACGGGTTTATTCAGGAGACGGAGTAGCCCGACAGGGGAGGGCCTGAGATGAAGCAGGCATTGCTGTCCGCGTTGTGTGCACTCGGGTTTTCCACGGCCGCTTTCTGTGATCCGCCGTTCACGGTCGAGTCGATCTTCGCCCCGCAGGACAAACACGTCCACGCCAGCAGCATTGTCGAGTGTCCCAACGGCGATCTGCTTGCCTGCTGGTTCCACGGCTCCGGCGAACGGACCGCCAACGACGTTGTGGTCCAGGGCGCGCGCAAGACGAACGGCGCGGAGGCGTGGAGTTCCGTGTTCACGATGGCGGATACGCCCGGCCTGCCCGACTGCAACCCGGTGCTTTTTGTCGATGCGCAGGAACGGCTCTGGCTGTTCTGGGCCGCCGTCGTGGCCAACGGATGGGAACACGCCCTGCTCAAGTACCGCCGCGCCGAAGCCTGTGAAATCGAGGGGCCGCCACAATGGTCCTGGCAGGACGTCATCATCCTGAAACCCGGCGACCCGTTCCCCGTGGCCCTCGAGCGCGGCTTCGGCGAACTCGGCGCCCAGGAAGGGTGCTGGGGTACCTATGCTCCGCCGTACGAGGAAATGCTCGTCGAGGCTGCAAAGGACCCCGTCAAACGGCAGAAGGGCTGGATGACCCGCATCCACCCGCTCGTTCTGCCCACCGGACGCATCCTCCTGCCGCTCTATTCGGATGGGTTCAATCTCTCGCTCATCGCGATTTCGGACGACGCGGGCGATACGTGGCGCGCCAGCCTTCCCATTGTGGGGTACGGGCCGACGCAGCCCAGCCTGGTCCTGAAGAAGGACGGCACGATCGTCGCCTACCTGCGCGACGAAGGCAATCCGCCGCAACGGGTCCAGTGCGCCACGTCCGGCGATGGGGGAGAGTCCTGGTCGACGGCCACCGATATTGACATCCCCAACCCGAGCTCGAGCCTGGAGGTCATCGCCCTGAACGACGGGCGCTGGCTCATGGTCGGGAACGACACCGAAGAGGGCCGCCATCGCCTGACCGCCTGCCTGTCCGACGATGAAGGCGCCTCCTGGAAATGGAAACGCCAGATCGAGCCCGCCGACGCC
>JAAYAQ010000246.1 GCA_012719295.1 Candidatus Hydrogenedentota bacterium
CGTCTACGGGTGAGCCGGCCGGCTCCTGGCGCGCTGTCGCCGGTTTGGCGATCTCGATTATACTGGCGGGGCCGGGGAGAACGGGGTCCGGTCAAGGAAAGGAGTACGCGATGGCGTCGGGTACGAAAGGACCGCGGAAACGGCGGTTGCGGCAT
Source organism: Candidatus Hydrogenedentota bacterium (assembly GCA_012719295.1). GTDB lineage: Bacteria > Hydrogenedentota > Hydrogenedentia > Hydrogenedentales > SLHB01 > UBA2224. The sequence goes on from JAAYAQ010000246.1 coordinate 156, forward strand.
GTGGTGGGCGCGCCCCCGGGGACGATCAAGACCGATCCAAACGGCCTGAAGCCCGCGCTTCACCTCATCGCGTACGGGCCCGGCGATTTCCAGGAAATCCCGGAACCCGATCTGGGCGCGATCCCGGCGCTCAAGAAGAAGTGGCCCGTGCTGTGGCTGAACGTGGATGGTCTGGGCGACGCGAACGTGCTCATGGCCATCGGCCACACGTTCGACATCCACCGCCTTGCCCTCGAAGACGTGCTCACCATCAATCAGCGGGCGAAGATCGAGGATTACGACAAGCGGCTGTTCGTGGTGATGCGCATGCTGGAGCCGGGCGGGCCGGTGAACACGGAACAACTGAGCCTGTTCGTCGGGGACGGGTTTGTGGTGACGTTCCAGGAGCATCCGGGCGATTGCCTCGATCCGGTCCGGAAGCGCATCCGGGAAGGCCTGGGCCGGGTACGAACCATGGCGGCCGACTATCTGGCGTACAGCATTATCGACGCGGTCGTGGACGCTTATTTTCCGTACCTGGACGATTTCAGCGAGAAGCTCGAGGCGCTGGAAGACGATGCCCTGTACCGGCCGACACCGGAAATCGCGGCACGTATTCACGAGGCCAAACGCGATCTGCTGGCGTTGCGCCGGGCGATGGCGCCGATGCGCGAGGGATTGAGCCTGCTGGTGCACGGCAGGACCGTCCACATTTCCGAAACGACGCGGCTCTATCTCCGGGACTGCTACGACCACTGCATCATGCTGCTGGAAATGATGGAATCGCACCGGGAACTGACGGGGAGCCTGCTCGACGTCTACCTGTCGAGCATGAGCAACCGGATGAACGAGATCATGAAGATGCTGACGCTCATCTCGACGATCTTCATCCCTTTGAGTTTTCTGACGGGGCTGTACGGGATGAACTTCGACCGCCAGGCGTCGCCGTATAACATGCCCGAGCTTCACGCGCGCTATGGGTATCCGGTGTTTCTGGGGGTGGTTCTGACGATCGGCGTGCTTCAGTTGGTGCTGTATTGGAAGCGCGGGTGGTTCAGCGGGATCCGCGGCAAACCCGTCGCGCCGCCGTCGGAACGCGACCGGGACAAACACTGAACCGCGACGGGAGGCATTCATGGCATCGTTGTATCTGGTACCCACCCCCATCGGCAATCTGGAAGACATGACGTACCGCGCGGTGCGGGTCTTGCGCGAGACCGAGGCGCTGGCCTGCGAGGACACGCGCCGGACCCGCGTGCTGCTCGAACACTACGGGATTCCCAAACCCAAAACGGTGTTTTCGTACCACGAACACAACGAGTTGGCCGCGGGCAGGCGCATCCTGGGCCTGCTGGATGCCGGCGTCTCGGTGGCGGTGTGTTCGAATGCGGGGTATCCCGGCGTGAGCGATCCCGGATTCCGGATCGTCTCCGGGGCGATTGAGGCGGGCCACGACGTCATCGCGCTGCCGGGGGCGAGTGCGGTTCACGTGGCGCTGGTGCAGTCCGGGCTGCCAACGTCGAGTTACGTGTTCAAAGGGTTTCCGCCGCGCAAGAGCGGTGCGCGCCGCCGTTTTCTCGCCCTGGAACGCGACCTGCCCCATACGCTGGTGCTGTATGAATCGCCGTTCCGCATCGGCGCGCTCCTCGCCGATGCCTTTGCCGAACTGGGGAACCGGCGCGCGGCGGTGTGCATTGAACTGACGAAGATGTTCGAGGACGTCCGGCGCGGCAGCCTGGCCGAGCTGGCCGGGGCCTTTGAAAACACCAAGGTCAAAGGCGAGATCACCGTCGTCATTGCCGGCAACCACCCCAAGTTCCTCGACGCGGAGACCGCCGGCGACGCGGGGTGAGCGGGCGCCGGGGGGCGCGCGGCGGGCCGGCTACCGGCGGGTGCCCTCGTACCATGCGCGCGCTCTGGCGACCTGTTCGATGGCGTCCATGTGGATGGCGCGGAATTCTTCCTGGGTGGGACGCCACGGGGTCTGCATGAACCCGAAGAGGCGATCGGGATGGATAACCCGGGTGCACAGCTCGACGGTTTTCTGCAGGTTGCGGGTCTGGCCCGCGAAATTGCTGGCGGTAGGCACCTGGTCGTAGCGGTGCTCTTCCAACTGGGCGTAGGCCTTGACCTCGGGATCTTCGGGGTTGAGGTTGTCGTCGTAGTACCAGTTGCTCTGCAGCACCGACGCGGGCATGTTCGCGAAGAACTCGTCGGGATGGCGCCACAGATGGTCCGACCAGACCCAGGGACGGGAGCCGCCGTCCTGCGCGGCCTCGATGAGCTGGTTGAGGTCGTGCCACCAGAGGTCGTACTGCCGGATGACGGCGTAGCGCAACAGGCGCTGGTTTTCGGCGGTCTCCTCATCCATGCCGAGGTGGAAGAAGGCGGGCGTGTCGAAGAGCTCGATGACTTCGGCTATGAGCTCGGCGCACACGGCGTAGTAGGCGGGGGTGGAGACCATCCGGTCGTAGGGATGCAGCCAGACGTCGTGGCAGGCCGAGAAATTGAGTTTGGGAATGGGTTCGAGGCCCAGTTCGCGGCACTGGGCGAGTTCGTCGCGCAGCCGCGCCGTGGACCAGGCGTTCTTGACGGCGATCTCGGGGTGCGACTCGTATGCGATGCCGTTGCCGAGGTCGAGAACGATCATGTTCATGCCGGCCGCGTGCATGCCCGCGAGGATGTCGTTCCAGAGCGCGTCGTCCACGCGCAGATGCGGCCTGGCCTCGTAGTATTTTCGTTCGGCGCCGGGCGGCAGTTCGCGATCCCACCACATTTCGAAGCTGATGTGGACCAGATTGGCCCAAAGCAGGTCCTTTCTCGCGGTTGCCGGCGCCATGCCGCTTCCCCTTTACGGTTTAACGGTTGGTGTCCTCGATGAAGGCGTTTCGGGCCCGTTCGATGCAAGCGATGGCTTCGAGGTGTTTCGGGCGCATTTCTTCGATGGTCGGGCGCCAGACGGTCTGCAGGAAACCCTTCAGGCGTTCGCGCGGAATGGTCTGGCTGCAGTACCTCACGGTGCCTTCGAAATTGTCCTTTGTCGACCAGTTGCTGCCGGTGGGAATCTGGTCGTAGCCGTGTGCTTCGATCTGATCATACGCCTTGACGTACGCGATGTCCGGTTTGAACTCGCCGCCGTAATACCAGTTGCTCTGCACGACCGATTGGGGCATTTTCTCGAAGAACGCCTCGGGATGGTGCCACGCGTAATCGGACCAGATCCACGGCCGCGGCCCCGCCTCTTCGACCGCCACGGCCATGAACGTGAAATCGTGCCACCAGAGGTCGTATTGCCGGATGACGCAATACTGATAGAACCGTTGATGCTCGGCGGTTTCCTCGTCCATGCCGAGATGGAAAAAGCGCGGCGTCTTGAAGATGTCGCTCACTTCCGTGATCACGTCCCGCACCACATCGTAATAGGGCTTCGTGGACAGCATGCGGGAATAGGGGCCCAGCCAGACGTCGTGGCACGCCGAGAAGTTCAGTTTGGGGATGGGTTCCAGGCCGAACTCGCGGCAGACGGCCAGCTCCTCTTCCAGTTTTTCGCGGGGCCAGGAGCCTTTGACGGCGAGTTCGGGATGCGATTCGTAGCGAAGCCCTTCCCCGATGTCGATGACGACCATGTTGACCCCGGCGTCGCGCATGCGCGGGAGAAGTTCCCGCCACAGCGGCTCGTCGAATCGCAGATAGTCTTTGGCGGCGATATGGGACGGACCGTTCGGGTCGAGGTTGTGCTCGTGATCGCACCACATGTTGTAGCCGAGATGGACAAGGTATGCCCAGATGAGTTCGCCGGATCCCGTTTCGGTCGCCATGTCCGTCTCCCTGCGTTTTATGGATGTTTTTCGCGGGCTCATGGTATGCCAGCGGGCCGAACCCGCGCAAGTGGACGGGCTCGGGGCCCGGGCCACAAAAGCATGTAGAATGCCGGCGAGACGCCTGCGCCGCCTGCGCTGCAATGGGGCGGGGGACGATGCGGAATCGGCCGGGGGTTCTTGCTATACTCTGTGGCGTGCGCAATCGATGCGCGGCAGGAGAACCGTCGTGGCCAACATACTTGTGGTGGGGAGTGCCAACATCGACCTGGTGACCCGGGTCAAGCGCGTTCCGAAACCGGGTGAAACGCTGCTGGGTCGTTCGTTCGACACCGTGCCGGGCGGCAAGGGGGCGAATCAGGCGACGGCGGCGGCCCGGCTCGGGGCGGCGACCTGGTTTGCGGGATGCGTCGGCAATGACGCGTTTGGCGAGATGCAGCAGCGGAACCTGTCGGCGGAAGGCATCGATCTCACGCACCTGCACGTCCACCCGTCCGAACCGACCGGCACGGCGGTCATTCTGGTGGCGGAAGAGGGGCAGAACTCGATTGTGGTGACCCCGGCGGCCAACATGGGCATCAGGCCGGATGACCTGGCGGGCATGGCGGAGGTGTTTGCGCGCGTCGATGCCGTGCTGATGCAGTTGGAGATTCCGCTGGACACCGTCGAGGCCGCGTTGGACATGGCGCGGCGCCACGGGGTGCTGTCGATTGTTGACGCGGGTCCCGCGCAACAGGTGCCGGACGCCATCATCGAGAAGGCCGACGTGCTCTCGCCCAACGAAACCGAGGCCGAAGCCATCACGGGCGTCGCGATCCACTCGCTCGACGACGCGCGGGAAGCGGGCCGGGAACTGCTCGAACGCGGGGCGCGGCGCGTGGTGGTCAAGCTGGGGGCCATGGGCGCGCTGTATATCGACGACAAAGAATGGATTCATGTGCCGGCGTTTTCGATCACCCCGGTCGACACCACGGCCGCGGGCGACGCGTTTACGGCGGCGCTGGCGCTGGTCTGGAAAGAGCGGCGCCCGGGCGATGCGCTCGCGTTCGCCAACGCGGCGGGCGCCCTGGCGGCGACCGTGGCGGGGGCGCAGCCGAGTATGCCGGCCCGGGCCGCCGTCGACGCGTTTCTGCGGACACAAGGATAGGCATTCGTGAAAAGAGATTTGCTGTATTCGGCGTCGGTCATGTGCGCCCACCTGTTGCGTCTGGAGGATGATCTTGTCGCGCTCGAGGCCGCGGGCTGCGACGAACTGCATTTTGATGTGATGGATGGGCTGTTTGTGCCCAATATCACGCTGGGCTTCGACTTCATCAAGGCCGTGCGCTCGTGCACGGGGCTCCCGTGCAGCGCGCACCTGATGATCGAGCGGCCCGAACGGTATGTCGAGCGCTTTGTCGACGCCGGGTGCAACAGCGTCACTGTGCACGTGGAAGCGTGCACCCACGCGCACCGCGTGCTGAACCAGATCCGGGCGGCCGGCGCGTCGCCCGGCATCGCGCTCAACCCGGCCACGGCGCTCACGAAACTCGATTACCTCCTGGACAGCGCGGACCGCGTCCTGGTGATGACGGTGGATCCGGGGTTTGCAGGGCAGATCATCCTGAAAGGCGCGTTTGAACGGGTGCGTATCCTGAACGAGAATCTCCGCTATCGGAAGCTGAACGCGCGGATCGAGGTCGATGGCAACATCACGGTCCGCAATGCGGCGCTCCTGGCCAATGCGGGCGCGTCGATCCTGGATTGCGGCACGTCGAGCATCTTCGATGGCCGGCATCCTGGCGAGGCCCTGGTCGATTTCCGCGAGAAGGTGGCGCTGGAACGCAAGGTGGTGTGAGCGCGTGCCCAACCGGAACGGGCCTGCACCCCTTCCCCGAGAGGCTGCCGTGCGCCTTGTGATACGACCCCAGTTCGTGGATACTATAGTGGTTCAAACCGCCGTTCCAACGTGAAGTGTGAGGTGTCCCATGAAAAGCAGCCGCCGATCGTTTCTCAAGAGAGCATCTATTCTTACCGCCGCGCCCTTCGTCCTTCCGTCCCGCATCTGGAGCGCCGAAACCCCGCCGAACGACCGGCTCGTCATGGGCTTCATCGGCGTGGGCAAACAGGGCCGGTACCTGCTCAGCTCGTTTTTGAGCCGCAAGGTCTGCCGGGTGGTCGCCGTGTGCGACGTCGACACCACGCGCCGCACCGCCGCGCAGGAAATGGTCAACGGATACTACACCCAGCATGCCGATGCCGGTTCGCCGGACTGTGCCGCATACAACGATTTCCGGGACGTGCTCGCGCGCGAGGACATCAACGCGGTGTGCATCGCCACGCCCGATCACTGGCACACGATTCCCGCCATCGCGGCGCTGGAATCCGGCAAGGACGTCTATTGCGAGAAGCCGCTGACCCACAACATCCACGAGGCGGTCACGCTGATGAATGCGGTGACCGCGAACCGGCGCGTGTTGCAGACCGGCTCGATGCAGCGTTCGATGAAGGAGTTTCGCGTGGCCTGCGAGCTCGTGCGCAACGGTGTGGTCGGCGCGATCAGCCGCGTGGAATGCAGTTTCGGGCCTCCCGGGGTGCCCTGTGACCTCCCGGAAGAAGAGATGGAACCGGGGCTGGACTGGAATCTGTGGGTGGGGCCCGCGCCGATGCGCCCCTACAACTCGATCCTGAGTCCGCGCGGCGTGCACGACCATTTCCCCGACTGGCGGAACTACCGCGAATTCGGCGGCGGCATGGTCTGCGACTGGGGCGCCCATCACCTGGACATCGCGCAATGGGGCCTCGACATGGATGAAAGCGGCCCGATCGAGGTGCGCCCGCCCGAAGACCCGGCAGCCGTGGAAGGCGGCGTCCTGCAATACGCGAACGGCGTGCAGGTCATCCATATGGGGGGATTCGGCGCGCATTTCTACGGCAGCGGCGGCGAGGTCAAGGTCAACCGCGGCAAGATCGAGCTGGTGCTCAATGGCGAGAAGGTCGCGGGATTCGTCGACCGCGACAGCGGCGGCTCGCTCGAATCGACCCTTCAACAGCTTGAAAACGAATACTTGAGCGACGCGAAAGTGCGGCTGTACCAGAGCTACGACCACATCCAGGACTTCCTGGACTGCGTCAAATCGCGCAGAAAGCCCATCACCAGCGAAGTGGTCGGCGGCCGCAGCGCGATTTGCTGCCACCTCCTGAACCAGGCGTACTACAACCACGCGGTGATCAAATGGCAGCCCGAGCGCATGCAGTTCGCGCCCGGCAGCGGCGACCCCGCGTGGCTGACCCGCAACTACCGCGAGCCCTGGAACGTGTAAAAGGCAAGGGGCATTTCGCCGAACGGGGACACGTTGCCGCGCCGGACAGCGCCTGGAACATGTCCCCGTTCCTCTGTGGCCGTTCTCTTTCATAACAGGATCGCCGGGCGCGGTCCGGTTTGTCGAAGACGGGCCGCCTTGCCGTATACTCTCCGCATGCCGGGCTGCCCCGGGAAGGCGTTCGCCTGTTCCGGAATCGCCATGGTGAAATCGGGTATCGTACGGGGCGTTGTCAGAATGCTCCAGTTCATCTTGACGATGGAAAGCGGGATACCGAAGTGAACGTCACGCGCGCACAATTGCTGTTTCTACTGTTGCTGGGATTGGCCGTTTTTGTGCCCGCCATCGGCACCCATGACCTGTGGCCCGCCGACGAACCGCGGTATGCGCAGGTCGCGCGCGAAATGCTCGAAACGGGCGACGCCATCACCCTCCGCATCAACGAAGAACCCTATCTCGAAAAGCCCCCGCTGCTCTTCTGGGCCATCGCGGCCGTCTCCAAACCGTTCGGCGACGTGACGGCCGTCACGGCGCGGATCCCGTCCGTTGTGTCCGCGCTGGTGGTCGTGGCGCTGACCTACCTGCTGGCCGTCCGGCTCTATTCCCCCCGCGTGGGGTTCTGGTCGGCGCTGATCCTCATCACGGCCAACCGGTTCTGGTGGCAGGCAACGCACGCCCAGATCGATATGCTCCTGACCGCGTTTATGCTCGGCGGCCTCTACGCGTTCTGGCGCTGGCACACCGCCCCGCACCCGGGCTGGCTGGTGCTGCTCTACGCATGCAGCGCCGCCGGGGTCTACGCGAAGGGCCCGGTGGGCGTCATTTTCCCCCTGCTGCTCGTCTTCTCGTTCTATTGGAAGCGTCCCGAACCCCGGAAACGGACCCACTGGGTCCTGGGAGTCCTCGCGGTCGCCGTGCTGATCGCCCTATGGCTCATTCCCGCCCGTATGGCCGCTTCGCGCGAGGCCCAGACCGTCGCCCACGAAGCCGTGGCTGCGAACCTCTTCCACCAGACCATCGGGCGGTTCATCCTCGGCGTCAGCAAGGCCCAATGGCCATGGTATTACCTCGAAACCCTGCCCGTGGACTGGCTGCCCTGGACCCTGTTCCTGCCTTGGACCCTCTACTACGTCTGGAAACGCCGCCGGGAAGGCGAAGAGATGCGGTTGCTGCTGTGCTGGATCCTCCCCGCCTTTCTCTTCTTCTCGATCAGTGTGGGCAAGCGCGCCCTCTATCTGCTTCCGCTCTTCCCCGCCATGGCCATTCTCATCGCCCGCAGCGTGCTCGACCTCATGGACGGCGAACGTGCCGTCTGGCGGCGGCGGACGGGCCTGGTCTGGGCCGTGGCGCTTCTGCTCCTGGCCGCGGCGCCCTTCGCCCTGAAATTCTCCAGGTACTCCGGCGCCTGGTCCCCCAACCTGCTGGCCTTCTCCGTCTGCGCGGCCGTCTTCGGGGTCATCACCCTCTATTACGCGGCCCGCACCGGCATGCCGCAGCTCCACACCCTCATCGCCGCGCATTTTGCGGGACTCGCCATCCTCGCCGCGCTCGTGGTCTTCCCGGTGGTCAATCAGTTCAAGTCCGCCCGGCCGTTCTGCGAGCCCGTCCGCGTGCTGGCGGAAGCCGGCGACCCGTTCCAGCTCTACTCCGCCGGTTTTTCACGCGAGGAGTACGTCTATTACGCGCACCATCCCCACACGCCCGTGCTCACCGAGCTGCTCGACCTGGAAACCGTCCCGCCGCTTGACCCCCGCGAGAGCGCCCGGCTGCAGAAACGCATGAAAGAGAGCATCGCCGATGCCGTGGAAGAGGTGCCCATCGAGGCGGTCGACACCGTGACCAGCGACGAATTGCGCGCCCTCGAAGCCGCCATGCGCGACGCCGCGGACGATGAAGTCGCCCCGGAAATGCTCGAGCAGTTCCGCGACGCGCTCGCCCGAGAAACCACCGCCTTCCTCGACGCCTTCGAATCCGATGTCCCGGCCTTTCTGTTCGTGATGGAAAACGACTGGCGCTGGATCCTCCCCATCCATCCCGCGGTCCGCGGCTACCCGGTTGTCCGCGGCGAACAGGTCGGCAGCCGGTACGTGCTGCTCATCGCCAACGACGCCGGCGCCGCCCTCCTCGAAAAACGCGGCATCGACATCAAGATCAAACACCCCGGCGCCGCGTGAGGCGGCGTGCGCCCGCGGAACGCCCCCGACCCCGGCTCAGTGGAGAAGGATGAGCGTGGTCGCCTCGTACACCGCGGCGATGGTGAGCATGATCCCCGCCAGCGCCACCGCGCCCACGATGATGCGCAGTCCCGCCAGGTACTGGGTCGCCCATTCCCCGGACTGCCATCCCCGGACTACGCGAATCGGCAGCGCGCACACCGCAAACGTCACCACCACGTACGCCTCGAGTTCGAGCGTCAGCGTGATGCTGTGGTAGGTGTTTTGCGCCGCGCTGCCCGTCCACAGCGGCGTCATCACGAACCCCACGAACCCGAAACTCAACAGGTTCTTGAACAGGCCCGCAAAAGGAAACACGAGCGACGGCAGCGCCGAATACAGGCACGTGCCCACCAGGTAGTTCTGGTGAAGCGTCGCCAGCGTGGCCCACAGGATGTTCCCGGACGCGTACGCCCGGCCGATGTGGCCCAGCGCCCCCTCCGAAAAGACCGACCGGGTGAAATGCATCGCGTTCCAAGTGGCGCGGGGCAGCAGCACGCCCGCGGCCATCGCCCCGAACAGCGCGCCGTACAGCATCACGTGCACGGCCACCAGCAGCGCCCGCCGGGCGCTCAGTTCCGCCAGGCACGGTCCCAGCAATCTCCCGGCCCGGGGGGCGAGCAGCCGCAGCAGCCGCATCTGGAGCCACGCGCCGCCCGCGGCCACCAGCATCAGCCCGCCCAGCGTCAGCGCCGTGATCCCGCCGGGAAGACGCCCGGCCGGCATCATGAAGCGCGGGGATCCGTCGCCGGGCCATGCGTCGCCGTCGCTCGCCTCGACCCGCGCCATCGCTTCGGGATCCATCCAGCCCGGCGTGCTCAGCTCCGCATCGGAGAACAATCCCTCAAACGCCGGGGCCGCCGGCAGAAAACAGGCCGTCAACGTTCCGGGAATCGGCGGAGCCAGACGCCCCACGACGCGAAACGTTATCCCGTCCATCTCAAATGTATCGAACCGGGCCAGGTCCCCCGCAAGCACCTCGGGTCGACCCTCCTCCGGCAGCCGCCCCGAAACCAGCGCGGGCGCGAAGAAAGCCGGTTCGGCATCCACCAGGAGCAGCCGTTCCATCGGCGACAGTCCGAGCAGTTTCAGTATCTCCTCGCTGCCGGGCGTGGCCCGCATCCGCTCGAGAAAGGCCTGCGTCTCCAGGGGAAGGTTGGTTTCGGGAATCGGCCGGGCCCGCAGCGGCACCGCCCCCTCCGGCACGGCCGGGGCGTCCACGGCGATCAGCAGGTCGCGCCACGGCTCGCCGTCCACCACGGACCGCTCGAAGTGCGCCGCGGCGAAGAGCGCCGCCAGCCCGCACACCAGCAGGACGCCGCCCGCGCGGAACGGCTTGTGGTTTTCGGTCGGGGCCAGCGGCTCCATGCGGCGCTTACGAACCGCTCACAACGGACCGCGAGAGCGCCGTCACGGCTTCCCGGGCGAGGTGGGTGAAGAACGCCTCCTGGTTCGGACCGCACCAGTTCATCAGGTACATTTCGTAGGCTTCCTTGCCGTCCGGCCGCGCCGTGGCATAGTACGCGTCCGGCGAGATGTATCCCACGTAGTCGCCATTGAAACTGAGCACCCAGAGGTCCGCGCCCTGCGTATGGGCCCAGTCTTTCAGGCGGACGCTGATCTCGCCGCTGAAATCGGACGGCATGCCCGCAAAATACGCGTCGCCCACACGAACGCACTGCAACCATCCGTCCGAATCGATCCCGAGAAACCGGATCAGGAACGGCGACAACCGCCACGAGGGATGGATGCGCCACTGGAACGACGGCAGCTCCAGCGGCGCGCCGACCGACGCGATCTCCACCTCGCGCCGGAGTTCCAGCGCGTCAACGCCGTCCAGCACATGCCGCGCCAGCCCCTCGCCAATCGCGGCCGCCTTCTCGAATCCGCTCTCGTTGCCGGCATGGCGGGTCGTCATGCTTCCCACCGCCCCGCCGAGAAACATGGCAAACCCGCCCGTCTCGCGCTCGAGCGCACGCGCGAGATACCCCGGATAGTCCCCGCTGAATTCCATGTTGCTCCCGCCCAGCACCGTGGGATGGGCCGAATAACTCACCACGAAACACCGCGCGCCGCCCTCCTTCTCGACCACCATATAACTCAGTTCGGTGTCGCACGGCGCTTCCCGTGTCCGGTTGCGGATACAGGCATCGACCGGTACGCCGCCGGTCCCGAGCGCCGCGTCGTCCCCCGCGGTAGCGTCGGCTTCCACGATCGCGGCGGTGAATTGTTGTGCCAGAAATTCGAGCACCGACGCGTCATAGGTGCCCGCAAACTGCTTTCCCACAAACCCCGGCGCCCAGCCGCCCGGCCCCGAGTGCGTGTGGGAGGCATTGAACAACAGGGCGTCGGCCGCGAGGCCGGTCTGGCGAAATACGCGTTCGCGCACCGTTTCAGCCAGATTCTCGGGGATAATGAGCATGTCCGCCGCGACCAGTACGGCCTTGTCGTTTCCGTCGGAGAGCGCGAGGGCTTTTACGAAGATCTCGTCGTGCACCCCCGTGGACGGTTTGCCTTTCCTGTCGCCGAATCCCGCCAGCGGGGTGCCTGCCGGAGGGGCAATGGGGCGTTTCGCCCAGCCTGCGCGGAGAGAGCCCGGCCGCCCGTCTGTCGTCGACCGGCCTGCGCTGGCCCGGATGGCCTCGACATTGCGCTGGTAGTAACGCTCATGCGTCACGTCCCCGCCGGAATACGCCGGCCAAGGCCCCACCAGAAGCACGGCGAGCGTCAACAGCGCCAGGACGACCGCGCCCGCAATGAGAAGTTTCGTTTTCATCGGTGCGCTTCTCCGTTCCGGCGCCGGGACCCGTCTCGCGCGCCGTTACTGATCGATCGATGCCTTCAACACGTTATCGCGAAACGTCAATACCAGCTCAAACGCCTCGTTCGACCGCTCCAGCGGGTACGAATGCGTCACCAGCGACGCCACGTCCACCCGCCCGGAGGCCAGCAAAGCGATGGACCGGGGATAGTCGAAGCGAAACCGCCGGCACCACTGCACCGTCAGTTCCTTGCGCCGCGCCACACATACCGGGAAGGGGTCTTCTTCCGCGCCGGAGATGCCCGTCAGCACCACGCGGCCCGCCGGACGCGCGATGCGGCAGGCGAGCCCCTGGGTTTCCGAAGACCGCGCGCAATCAAAGGCCACGTCAACGCCCCGCCCATTCGTCTTCGACAGTATGGTCTCCACCGTATCGGCCTGCGAGGCGTTAAACGCGTCATCCACCCCGAATCGTGTGCCGGCCGACACGCGGTAATCGAGCAGATCGGTCCCGAACAGCCGCGCCGCGCCCGCCGCCCGCGCGACCTGCGCCACCAGCAGGCCGATCGGGCCCAGACCCAGAATCGCCGCCGTTTCACCCGGTTTCAGGCGGGCGAGTTCCACGGTGTGCACAGCCACCGCCAGCGGTTCGAGCATCGCCGCTTCGGCCGCGCTGACGGTGTCCGGCACGGGGAAACAGAACCGCGCATGTACGGTAATGTACTCGCACAACGCCCCATCGTAGGGCGGACCGCCCGGAAACACCATGTCCGGACACACGTTGTAGTGGCCGGTGGTGCACCATTCGCATTTAAGGCACGGGATCCCCGGCTCAACGGCAACCCGCCGGCCCACCAGCGAGAGGTCGGCCTCCGAACCCACGGCCTCCACCACGCCCGCGTATTCATGGCCCAGGATCAGCGGTTCCGTGATGACCGTATGCCCGATTCGGCCATCCGCGAAATAGTGCATGTCCGATCCACAGACCCCGGTCGATTCGATTCGGATCAACGCCTCATGCGGCCTGGGGCTGGGTTTTTCCATTTCGACCAGCCGCATGTCGCGGGGGCCAAACCACTTCACTGCCTTCATCGTCCCGAAACCCTCCGGAAAAAGCGCCGGTCACATCTCCGCACCAGGACAGTCACCGCTGTGCGCGGAAATCGAAACACGCGGCGCCGGGAAATTAATCGCACAGGTGCTCGTCGCGGGAAAGCGTAACAGAAACGGGACAGGATGTGAAACGGCGGCCCGGCTTGCGAGCGGACCGGATCCCCACCGGCACATTCGTTGCAGGAAAGCGGTCAGTGAATCGTGGAGGGCGCCGCCGGGGACGCGCTGTCATTGTTCGTGTACATCTGGCGCGCGACGTTGTTGTGCCGTTCCATGGCCAGATTCAGGAAATCCTCCGCCAGATTGGCGTCCACGGGAAAACTCGTCAGGGAATAGCCAAAACTCACAAGCACCTGTTCCAGTTCCGCGGTAAGCCGCTGGAGCACTTTGTGCGCCCCCTCCTCGGGGGTTTCCACAAGAAGCACCGCCAGGCCGCCCTCGCTTAACGCGAAAACCTGATCCGTCATGCGGAGATCATCCGTCAACCGGAGCCCAAGCCGGGTGACCGTCTCGGGATTGGCCCGCGGCGCGCAAAACGTCAACAGCGTTGCCGCGGACGGGTACCGGATCGACCGCTCGATTTCCTCCCGCACCCGCTCATGCAGGTACGGTTCGGTTCGCAGGCCCGTCCCCGGGTCCCGGTACGCCAGTTTTTCGAGAACACGGCATCGACGCTCAAGTTCGGTCCGCATGCGCGCTTCCTCATCCAGGCGCGCCTGAAGGTCGTCAATCGCCGCTTTCAATTCTTTCGTATCTTCCACAACGGCAACTCCTCTCCCCGTTGGGTCAGAGCATAATATGTGCCAAATGCGTGCACTCTGTGGCACACCCCGCTAAGTCGTAAGGAGCCTTATGCTTTACGGTGTTTGAGACGCCCCGCGCGCGATCAAATCTGCTGCCAGAATGATCTGAAGGTTGTCAATTCTGACCACTTTTTCATTATGCGCAACCGGCATTCGCCCCAAAATCGTGATTCAATTCTTGACACACACCCCGCGCTCAGGTAGCATGGAGCCGCGAAACACGAAAAGTGCGAGCCGGGGGGCGGGCGGACCGTGGTGCAAGGCGGGAGCGAGTCAGGTGCAGTTAGACGGGGCACAGAAACCGGGGATTCTCATCGTCGAGGATGAGCCCACTCAGATGGCGTTTCTCGAGGAAATCCTGCGGGAATGGGAGTACGAGTGCGTCACGGGCGGGTCGATTGCCGAGGGCAGAACCCTCTTTGAAAAGGACCGGTTCGCCTGCGCGCTCATCGACCTGGGTCTGCCCGACGGCAATGGTTTGTCCCTTATCAGTGAGTTTGCCAAGGCCGACCCCTGCCTCGTGCCGATCGTCCTGACCGGGGCGCGGCAGACCGAAACCGTCATCGACACCATGCGCGAAGGCGCCTTTGACTACTTGGTCAAGCCGGTCGACGCCGCCACACTGAAGGCCGCCCTGACACGGGCCTTGTCGCACCATTCCGTAATGCGCGAACGCGGAGAGCTTTTCGAATTGCTGCTCGAGGAACGCGAACAGCTCCGCGCCCGCGTGGAAGAAGCCACCGAAGACATCCGGCAGTATGCGTCCGCGTGCGAACGCAGCAACACCCGGTTGCAGGCCCTGCTCCGCCTGAGCCGGTTTGCCTCGGGGTACTTCAGCGAGGAGGCGTTGCTGCGCGGGTTGTTTATCGAGCTGGGCGAACACATTCCGTTGCGCGCGGTGGTGATCTGCGACATCTCCGCGGAACGCCTGGTCGGCCAGTACCGGAGCGGCCAGGAGGAATCGACCTACATCGAGACCAGCACGGCGCTCGACCTGGAAGAAACCGGCACCCTGCTGATCGAGGCCGAACCCGAACTCCTCCTCCAGCGCTGGCTCGAACGGGCCACCGATCTCGCCGGCGCCGGCCTCCGTTCCTTCGTCTTCTCCCAGCAGCAGCAGAACACCATGCGGTACATCGTCGGCTTCTTTACCGAAGCGGCGTTCGGACATCTCCAGGGCGACCGCGAATTCCTGGACACCTGCGCCCGCTTCCTGGTCTTTGAATGGGAACAGGCCAAACTCCTGCTTCACGTCGCCCATCATGCGAGCCTTGGCAATATCGGCATCGAGGTGGCCCGCAACTTCATTCAGCCCCTGACCGCCATCCGGACCGCCGCCGACATCGTGCAGGAAGCCGCCATTTCGTCCGATGCGATTGAGGGCGTGCACATCATTCTGGAAAACGTGGACAAGCTTCACCGCCAGACGCAGGAGTTCCGCAAACTCGCGCTGCTGCGCGAAGGCTCCGTCGAAACGGTCCGGCTGGACGAATTCATCGAACACGCCATCGACGTGCTGGCCGTCGCGATCCAGAACCGGCGGCTCACCGTCAACCGGCAGTTCGAAACCGACGGCGAGTGCGTGCTGCTCAACGGCACGACCCTCGCCCGCACCTTTCTCGATCTCATCCTGGATGCCGTGCGGTCGGTCGAGCCGGGCGCGGAGATCGTGCTGGCCCTGCGCGGCACCGACGCCGAACACCTCGCGTTCGAGATGCGCTATGAAAGCGCTTCGACGAATTCCCTGACCTCGTTGGCGTCCCTGAACTCCGCGCTGGGGGCACGGGAAAAGGGCAACCCCGGCCTGCAGCTCGCTCAGCGCACCGTCCACAGCTGCGGCGGCAACCTCACCTTCGACCTGGAGGACGGCCGGCGCGCGCGCCTGCGCATCGTCCTCCCGCGCAATGCGACCCGCGTGGCCACGCATCGGGAGGTGCTCCGGTGACATACCAGGGCCTCTCACCAGCCGAACTGGACGAAGAACGCGCCCGCGACCACGGCGGAATGGTCATCGTGCTCGACACCGACCCCGGCGTACGCTGGGCGCTCGAAAAAGGGCTGAAGCGCTCGGGCTACGACGTCCGCACGGCCAGCACCTCGGGCGAGGCGCTGCGCCTCCTCTACGCCGAACCGGTTCGCGCCGTCATCATGGAGATCCTCCCCGAAGCCGATCTGACCCCCGAGGTGTTGACGACGGTGCTCGAATCGCCGTCGCACCCCAAGGTGATCTGCGTCTCCATGGAATCCGAGCCCAAGGCCATCATCGAATGCGTGCGCCGCGGCGCCGCCGATTTCGTGCCAAAACCCTTCAACCTGAACGATGTCCGCGCCGTGCTCCGCCGCGCGCTTGCCAGCCAGTCCGAGCAGCGTGTCCTGCGCCGCCCCGGTTCAAGCAAGGCGGACATGGATGCGTCATTCCTGATCGGCGTCAGCCACGCGATCCAGGAATTGCGCACCATCATCCACCAGGTCGCGCACACCGACCTCAACTGCCTTATCCGCGGGGAAAGCGGCACCGGAAAGGACCTGGTCGCCCGCGAAATCCACCGCCTGTCCGCGCGGCGCGAGCGGCCCTTCGTCAAGGTGAACTGCACGGCCCTTCCCGAACAGCTCCTCGAAAGCGAATTGTTCGGCTACGAAAAAGGCGCCTTCACGGGAGCCCTGTCGTCGAAACCGGGGCGGTTCGAACTCGCCAACAACGGCATCATCTTCATGGACGAGATCGGCGAGATGTATCCCAACCTTCAGGCCAAAATCCTGCAGGTCATCGAACACAAGGAATTCACAAAACTCGGCGGAAGAAAGCACATCCATGTCGACGTGCAGATCATCGCCGCCACCAACGCCGATCTCGAAGCGAAAACCAAGGAAGGCAGCTTCCGCCACGACCTCTATTTCCGCCTCAATGAGGTCTGCATCTGGGTGCCGCCGCTGTCGGCCCGCAAAGAAGACATCCCCCTGCTCGTGCGCCATTTCGTTCAGAAACACGGCGGGTTCGGCGCCGGCGAAGCGGTGGACATCTCCGGCGACGAACTCGCCCGCCTCATCGATCAGCCCTGGCCCGGCAACGTGCGCGAGCTCGAAAGCACGGTCAAACGCTGGATCGCCCTCGGAAGCAGCGCGCTTACCACGAGCAGCCGCCTGCAGCAGCGCGACCCCGCCACGGCGGACGGCCAGGAACAGCCGCCCAGCGAGCCGGCGCCGCCGCACATCCCCGTGCAGGCACAGCGCACCGAAGCCGAACGTATCCTCGACGCCCTCGAAAAACACAAATGGAACCGCCGAAAAGTATCCGAGGAACTCGGTATCAGCTATCAAACCCTCCGCAGGCGCATCGAAAAACTGCGACTGGACCGCCGCCGCTGAGGTCCGGCCGCACGCACCCGCCCATTCCGCGTCCAAATCAGGATTTTCCCGCCTCAGGTGCGGACATGCCGTGCTGGCGCCGTCCGCGAAAAATCAGGTGGCATTTTCCGGAATAGACCGGCCGCCCTCCATGTTTGGGATTGCGTTGTCTGCGAGAGAGGGCGTGGCTAAGACCTTCTTTCATCCATCATGCGGGAAGTATTGGGGCGCACACGTGGGTAGGGAAGAACAAGTATTTAGCCAGCAAACGGCGGCGCTGTGCGACCGCGACAAGGGAGACTGACTATGCATAAAGGGATGGGAATTGTGGCACTCGCAGTAGTGCTGGCGGCGGCGCTTCCGGCAGGCGCCATCAACATTCCGAGTCCGACGCCTCACGCGGCGGAGCTCGACGTGTACGAGGTGTACAACAACCTCTACGGCACGGTATTCACCAGCAACGTGGATCTGGATGTACAGCGCGTCGTGGACCTGCAGACCTTCCTGCTTCCCCTCGGAAGCGATCTGTACGTCGAGGCGCAGGCCCGCTACGCCACCGTCGTATCCGAGTTCGGTTATTACACTCCGGTCGGCGCACCGGTCGTGTACAATGCGCTGTTCTCGGTGACCGGCGTGGGCAACGTCTCGGGGGCCGGTTTCGACGGCGTGATCAGCACCAGTGATCCGTTCGCGTTCTACATGGACCCCGCGGGCGCGGCGCTCTGGTACTCCGAGCAAGGCCTGAACCCGCTCGGTGAAGACCATATGGTCGCCTACTCCGTCGCGGGAGACCCCAGCGTCCTCCTGCTCGCCTGGGAAGACGTGCCCCTGCCCGCGCGGCAGAGTACCGTTGCTCCCCTCAACGGCGGGCCGGCGCCCGACGGCGACTACAACGACCTGATCGTGGAGCTTCGCCTCCGTGAGATCGTCCCCGAACCGGCTTCGATCCTCCTCTTCGGAATGGGAATCGCCGGAATGGGCGCGGTCCGCATCCGGCGGTTCTTCGCCTGATCCTGCCGAGACCGGGCTGACAGACTCAACCACTGAACACCGATTCCTGGCGCGAAACAGATTGCCGGTTTCGCGCCAGGTTCTTTTTGTGAATCGACCGCACGCCCGCCGCCAGACGCGCGCAGAAACGGGCAGGCAAAGCACGGTCCGCGGCGCGACTGCCTGCCCCCCGCCCGAAAACACCGAAGCCGCATACCGGAGCGCCGCACCCTGCAAAGGTCGCCGATTCCCCCGCCTAGGCCCCACGTGCGGGCCCGTAGACAGCAAAAAGTTTATCAAACGTGAACAATAAACAATCACAATGACCACCGAAGCCTGTCCTAGAACACCCGAAGATCATCATCTAAATCATTGTAAATTAACGAGTTATTAGGCATTCTCCAAGATTGGCACAGAACATGCTCTAAA
Organism: Candidatus Hydrogenedentota bacterium; assembly: GCA_012719295.1. Classification (GTDB taxonomy): domain Bacteria; phylum Hydrogenedentota; class Hydrogenedentia; order Hydrogenedentales; family SLHB01; genus UBA2224. The sequence goes on from JAAYAQ010000246.1 coordinate 18,909, forward strand.
ACGAGGGGTGTGGCGGTAGTATCTGTACCAGGGCGGAGGCTGGCAGGTTCACCGGAGCGACTCCCGCGAGCGGTCAAGGGAGTCATCACCACGCTTCGTTCCGGGCAGCAGTAGTAAAGACCAGTTCCAATTCTGAACTTATGGGTCAGACAACACTTCGAAAGGAGCACAGTGAGATGAGGTACTTGGCGATTCTGGGGATAGCGGGGTTGGTGTTTGCCTCTACATCGGCGATGGCCATCAACATCCCGAATGAAACACCGCACGCGGCTGAACTGAGCGTATGGGAGATTTACAACGACCTTTACGGCACGGCGTACACCAGCAACGTGGACCTGGACGTGATGCGCATTGTCGATTTGCAGACGTTCATGATCCCGCTGGGGCAGGATCTGGTCGTCGAGGCCGAAGCCCGCTACGCGTACGTGGTCTCTGAATTCGGGTATTACACCCCGGCGGGCGCCCCGACCAACACCAACTATCAGGGCATTTTCTCGGTCAATCAGGTGGGGGATGTCTCGGGCCTGGGTTACACCCAGGTATTGAACATCACCGACGAATTCGGTTTCTATCTGGATCCGGCGGGCGAAGGCGCGGTCTGGCACTCGGAGCAGGCGCTCAACTGGCTCGGCGATGATCACATGGTCGCGTACGGCGTCGATGCGAACACGATCCTGCTGTGCTGGGAAGACCTGCCCCTGCCGAGTGAGGGCGAGAACAACTTCTTGGCCGCGGCCTCGCAGATGCGGCCGGCCGACCCGCGCTACGATGGCGACTACAATGACCTCGTGGTGGAAATCCGCTTCCGCGAGATCGTTCCCGAGCCGGCCACGATGATTCTGTTCGGCCTGGGCATTGCCGGGGTGGCGCTGCGGCGTTTCCTGGTCGCCTGAGCCTTTCCGAAGGTGTAGCTGACATTTGAGTTCTGATGTTGTCTAGACCTCTATAGACCAAACACCTCACTGTCACGAATGGCAGCGGACGCGTCCCACGTCCGCTGCCGCATTTTTTTGCCCGTCCTTCCCCACCCGCGTGGGCCGGCGCCCCTCACCCCGCGGCCCGCCCGCCGTCCTCCCGACCGCGCGGCCGCCCCGACAATCCGCTGTGCGTCACCTTGACAAGGCCCTGCCAATCCGACGAAGTCCTGCCACCGCGCCCAGGCACCCGGGAATCGGGCAGCACGCCGCGCCTCTCTCACAAGCCCTTCTTTTGCAATATCTTACACCGTCGCCGCCCGGCGTCTTCTCACATGCGCTCCCTTGGCACCAGCCTTGCGCTTGTGCCCTCGCGCCACCACGTGAACCGTGTGCGCACAGGAGACCCCGGGGATGCACGTACCGACATATGCATGGACTCTAATACGCATTGCAGTCATCAGCACCTTCATCGGAACTTCAATCTCCGCCCCCGTACTGGCGAATCCGACCAGCGCCGGCGACGCCGTCTTTGTGCTGGTCACCGCCGCTGCGTTCGCGGACGCTGACGGCGACGGGCTGACGGATGAGGTGGAAGCGGCACTGGGCACCGATCCCCTCGACACCGACAGCGACGGCGACGGCATGCCCGATGGATGGGAAATCTGGAACGGGCTTGATCCCCGGGATGGCGCGGACGCCTGGGACGATTCTGATTGCGACGGGGTGACCAACCTGGATGAGTTTCTGCACGGACTGTCGCCGTTCGCGTGCGACTCCGACAACGACGGGTACTGGGATGTCATCGAATGCTCCCGCGGCACCGACGGCGCCTGCGCGAGCTCGTACCCGAAAAGCGGCGTTCGCTGCGACATCGACCAGGACGGCTGCGTCAACGCCGTGGACATCCAGTTTGTGATCAACGGCGCGCTCGGAATGACGACGCCGGTGCCCACCAATGTCAATGCGGTCGGCGACACCGACGCGATCGATGTCCAGTTGGTGATTCTGGGTGCGTTGGGTATGAATTCATGATATGTTTTACGAGCATCGCGCGGCTGGCGTTTTCAATACCGACTGACGCGGCCACATGGGGGTCTTCGAAGATGAGCCGAATCCGTTGGCAGGGTCTCAAGGGTCATCGCACACCGCTCTGGCGGGGCGCGGTCTGGGCGCTCGCGCTCGCGGCCGTTGGTCTCCCCGCATTCGCATTTGACGATGGCAGCCTGCCCGCCGTGTCCGAACCAACCGCGGCCGCCCTGAAGAACTACGTGGCTGCTCCAGCCAATCTGGCCGTGCCGTATGCCTCGGCAACCGTTTTCGACACCACCCCGCCGGTGGTCGGAACGGCCACGTCTCCGGCGATTGCCCGGGCCACGGCCATTCCTGTCACCTGCAGCGGCATGACCGACGCCGTCAGCGGTTTGAAAACCGCTACGCTGTGGGTGCGGGCCAATGACGGCGGATGGGCACGGACCGGCCAGTCGTTATCCACGGAATCAGGGACGCTCACGTTCAATCCCAACGGCATCGAGGGAACCTACTATTTCGCGTTCCGCCTCGAAGACAAGGCGGGAAATCTCAGCCCCGAGCCGTCGGGAATCGGCCTGACAAGCACACGCGCCGACGGGACCCCGCCCGCAATCACCCTGAACGGCGCGTCCAGGCTCACCGTGGCGCAAAACGCCGCCTTCAGCGATCCGGGGGCCACGGCCAGCGACGCCGTGGACGGCGATCTCACGTCCCGCATCGTGGTCACGGGCAGCGTCGACACCGCCAAGCCCGCCATCTACACCCTTCGCTACAATGTGTCCGACCGCGCGGGCAACGCCGCCCCGGAGGCGACCCGGACCGTCACGGTCCAGCCTCCGGTTACGTATGCGCTGTCGATTCCCACCAACCTCACCGGCATGGCCGGCGCGACGGTGGCCTGTCCGATAAACATTGTCGAGGCCCAGGGGCTCAATGCGTTCAAGATCACCCTCCTGTTTGACGGCACGGTGCTCAAAGTCGCCAATGTGACGACAGGCGCCGTGACCAGCGGCTGGGGCGCCCCGGCCGCCACGATAGGAGCCGGCTCGGTTTCGATCTCGGCGTCGGGCGCCGCCCTGGGTTCCGGCGCCGGGTCCGTGGCGGTCGTGAACATGACCGTCAGTGAGTCCGCCACGTCCGGCCAGACCTCGTCGCTACGGTTCATCTCCGCATCGCTGAACGGCGGCACGGCGCCGACGTCTATCCGGAACGGATTGTTCACGGTGAACAACGTGACATACCTCTACGGCGACGCGAACGGCGATGGCCGTGTCAACCATGCGGACGCCGTGTACATTCTCAAGCGCCGCTCCGGCCTGACCGGGAAATCCGACGGTACCGAGGGAGACCTGGCCGATGCCGCGAGCGACGTCAGCGGCGACGACCCCACGCACGTCGGGACGGTCGACGCCTCGCTCGTCATGCGGTTCAGTGAAGGGCTGATTGGCTCGTTCCCGGTCGATGTCGACGGGAACGGCACCGGTCCGGAACGTACCAGCGAGAAGGCCGCCGTAAAAGAGGCCGTGTCGCGGGAGTATGCCGATCCGGCGGCGGCCACGCGTATTCTCAGCATCCCGGGCAAGGTAGTGCTGGAACCGGGCGCGACCTACGAGATCCCGGTCAGCGTCGACACGGCCAGTATCACGCGCGGCTACTGCTTCGA
>JAAYAQ010000247.1 GCA_012719295.1 Candidatus Hydrogenedentota bacterium
CCGGTCGGCGTTCCCCGGCGCATGAAAAATGCGGGCGCGCAGGCATTCCGCCTGCGCGCCCCCTGGTTTCTCGTACAGCGCAGCCCGGGAAGCGTCTTCCCCGTCGGGGCCGCGCCGCAATCCGGCTATCAGGTCACGGGGTCGGCGTGGTCGACAGAGCCCCCGCCAGTTGGTTCATCATGGCCACGTACGCTTTGCAGATGGGGTCTGCGCCCGGTCCACGGGTTTCACGCGCGGTTGCTATGAACCGGCCCTGTCAATGCCCTTTTTCAACGCGGCAGTTATCGAGGCAGGAAAAAGGGGGCGTGGATGGTGTCCACGCCCCCGATTGGGTGCTGCGGTGCAGGACGACGCTGCTAGATGAACAGATTCAACAGGTCCATCATCTGCGGGTAGGCTCGGCAGATCGGCCATTCGCTCGGGTAGCGGAGGAACTCGACGTGACCGTCCATGAACAGGACATTGCCGCCGCCCGGAACATGGTTGAAATAGCTCCAGCCATCGGAGGCCATGGGCGTCCAGGCCATGTCCCACATCACCGGGATTTCGGTCTGGGCCTGAGCGCTGCCCGACGGGTTGTTGATGTCGGTGACCATGAACCGCTCGATGCCTTCGCGCAAGCGGTAGCAGGTCTTGGATTGGCCCGTGGCGCTCGTGTAGGCGATGTCGCCTTCGAACGAGGCGCCGGGCGTGCCGTTCGCGAAGTTCACGACGGCCGAAATGGCCGCAATCGACGAATCGGTCGGGCCCAGGGGATTGCCGCCGAGGAATACGGTCGCAATCGCGCCCAGGAAACCGCCATCAAACAACGTCATGATCGTCATGGGATTCGTGGGATCGGGCGCCATCGCGTTGACATCGACGCCCGGCGCGAGGAGATTTTCGGCCCTGATGGCCCAGCCATAGTATTCATAGGAGATTTCCCAGAAATGGCAGGGGTTGATGCCGCCGTCGGGGTACATCGCGGGAGGATACCGCCAGCCGTCTTCTTCCACGCGAACCCAGCCGTCGCCGTCGGACGGGCAAATGAGGATGTTGTCATCCGTCAGGTATTCCGGATACACCGCCGGGCCGTCAAAGAACCGGTTGATGCGGTTCGGGTTTGTGCAGTTTTCACGGCTGTTCGGGAACGCCTTGATCATGCTGGGCCATTTCTCGCCCCGGCTTTCATTGGCGTACATCTTGAATACCAGCCCCATTTGCTTGAGGTTATTGGCGCAGCTGGCCCGGCGGGCGGCTTCGCGTGCGCGAGCGAGGGCCGGCAGGAGGATGGCGGCCAGTATGCCGATAATGGCAATGACCACCAGCAGCTCAATCAGGGTAAAGCCATTCTTCTTCATAATTAACCGTCCTTCCGGTTTTACGGGATTATTACACCATTCAGATTGTGCCTCCCGCGGTCTGCGGGAGCGGAGGGATAGGATGGTTGCCCTTGCGTACCTCCCTGAGCGCCCCCTCAGGTCGCGGGCCCCCGGCGGCCTCATGCGAAACCTGAGCGCGCCCCGATCCGATACCCGGTACATTAGAATAGTAGCAGCAGAATGACGTTTCGTCAAGATCCCCCGGCGTTATGGCATACGCGCGCGTACGCCTGCAGAAAGGGGGGGGAGGCGGCACGGCAGCCCGCTGGCCGGCCCCGGCGGACAGCGTGGAAGATACATGGAGAACACCCCGGGGAGCCGGGCGCCCCGCGCTGCGTTGAGGGGACTGGAAGACGGACGGCGTCGCTTCGCTAACTGGCGCCGCCGTAGCCGGGATAGGCG
>JAAYAQ010000248.1 GCA_012719295.1 Candidatus Hydrogenedentota bacterium
AGGCATTCTGGCGGCCATACTGCTGCCGGCTCTGTCTCGGGCGCGGGAATCGGCCCGCCGCGCAAGCTGCGCCAATAACCTCAAGCAAATCGGACTTGTCTTTAAGATGTATGCCAATGAAAGCAAGGGAGAGCGCTATCCGACCGTAGCGCAGTTCAGGACCTCGCTGCAGGATGCGGGCGTGCCCCGGGTCCTGTGCGAGGACGGCGCTCTGGCGGGCCTGCCCTATACCCAATGGGCGACCGATACGGGACGTCCGGCGTCGTATTATTTCGCCTACATTCCGCAGATTTACCCGGAGTACCTGACCGATCCCAACATTCTCGTCTGCCCGTCGGAAGCGGATCGTCCCATACTATTCGATCCGGTCACGGGGGAGAGCATCGTGCATCTGCACTGCGATGAGTTCGGCATGGGTCAGGCGGCCTCGGATGAGTCCTATTACTACACTGGGTTCTGCCTCGACCGTGCAGACTCCAAAGACATGGACGGCGGCATGCTCGGCGGTACGCCGGGGCTGTTCATCTCGTTGCAGGTGGCCGGTGTGCTAATGGCCGTCGGCGAGGGTGGCGACACCTTTGCGGAGTCCGACAATGATGTGAATATGTCGAGCGTGCCCCTGCTTGGCGATTTGAGCGGCTTTGGCAACGCGGGCGGGAACACGGTGTACCGTCTTCGTGAAGGCATTGAGCGCTTCCTGGTCACGGACATCAACAATCCGTCCGGGAGCGCGATGGCCCAGAGTCAATTGCCCATCGTGGCAGACCTGGTGTCCACGAACGTCGCGCAGTATAACCATGTGCCCGGCGGCTGCAACGTGCTGTTCATGGACGGTCACGTTGAATTCGAGCGCTATCCGGGCGACCACGTTGTGAGTGAGGCCATGGCAGCCACCATCGGTCTCGCAGGCTGACCAGTCCACGTTTAAATCGCTTGCCCGATCCTTGGTTTCCCCCGGAATCCTCAACGGGATTCCGGGGGAAGTTCTTTTCCCCAGCGACGCTCCGGCCACTGCCAGGGTCCGCGTACGATCGCCCCGGATAAGATCTGGATTGAAAAAGCGCGGCCGGTGTGCTAGATTGAAATCCCGTTAGGGGACGGGACGCCTTCCTTGCTTCCTAACTCATTCAAAGACAACGCGTTAGATCTGTGCGCGGTAAAGGCACGCACGTGGGGGGTGGATTATGCCTGTAACTGCTGTGCCCGTGGTCGTCGGGGTGATCCCTGCGCGGTATGCCTCGACCCGTTTCGAAGGGAAAGTCATTGCTCCGCTGGCAGGCAAGCCGCTGGTGGTGCATGTCTATGAGCGGGCGCTGGAGGCGGCCCGCATCTCAAGCGTGATCATTGCCACGGAAGACGATCGTGTGCGCGATGCCGTGCTGCCGTTTGGAGCACGGGTCGTGATGACGCGGCCGGACCATCCCAGCGGGACCGACCGGGTGGCCGAAGCCGTGGCGGATTCCAACGCGGACATCGTGGTGAATATCCAGGGCGACGAGCCGCTGATCGACCCCCGGCTCATAGACGCGGCCATTCAGCCGCTCGTGGACGAGCCCGCGGTGGCCATGGCGACCGCGCGGCGCCGCCTTCAGGACCAGCGCTCGGTGGAGGATCCGAATGTGGTGAAAGTGGTATGCGACGCGAGAGGGCGGGCGCTGTATTTTTCGCGCTGGCCAATCCCGTATGTGCGCGGCCAATCGCCGAACGCGGCCTTCGGATGCTACTGGCAACACATTGGCCTGTATGTGTACCGGCGGGAGTTCCTGCTCGAATTCGCGCGCATGGCGCCGACCCCTCTGGAACAGCTGGAAAAACTCGAGCAATTGCGCGCTCTGGAGAACGGATATCCCATCGCGGTGGTCGATACGGAATATGCGAGTGTCGGAGTGGACACGCCGGAGGATCTGAAACGGGTCGAAATGCTGCTTCAACAGAAACACGGGGAGAATCGGACCAATGCCTAGTTACGTATTCATCACGGGCGGGGTGGTTTCGTCGGTGGGAAAAGGCATCGCGGCGGCCAGCCTGGGGCTTTTGCTCGAGGCGCGGGGGCTCAAGGTGGCCATGATGAAGATGGACCCGTACATCAACGTGGATCCCGGCACGATGAATCCGTACGAGCACGGCGAGGTGTTCGTGACGGATGACGGAGCGGAGACCGACCTCGACCTGGGGCATTACCAGCGGTTTACCCATGCGAAACTGTCGCGGAAGAGCAACGTGACCACGGGCAGCGTGTACAACGCGGTCATCCAGAAAGAGCGGCGGGGCGAATACCTGGGGAAGACGGTGCAGGTGATCCCCCACATCACGGACGAGATCAAGACGCGGATCCGGATGCTGACGGCGGAGCCGGAGGACGACGCCGACGTGGCCATTGTCGAGATTGGCGGGACGGTGGGCGACATTGAAAGCCAGCCGTTTCTCGAGGCCATCCGCCAGTTCCATCTGGAGGTGAAGCCGGCCCCCTGCTGCTTCATCCATGTCACGCTTCTGCCGTATATCGAGGCGGCCGGCGAACTGAAGACCAAGCCGACTCAGCATAGCGTGCGCGCGCTGCGCGATATCGGCATTCAGCCGGATGTGATCTGCTGCCGTACCGGCCACCGCACCCTGGGCCCCGATCAGCGCCGGAAGATCGCCATGTTCTGCAACGTCACCGAGAACGCGATCATCGGGGCGCAGGACATTTCGCCTATCTACGCCATTCCCCTGAACCTCCATGCGCAGGGGCTGGACCAGACCGTGCTGGATGTGCTCCGGCTGGATGCGCCGCCCGCCGCCCTCGATAAATGGCAGGATCTTATCGAACGCATGAAGCGGCCAAACGAGGAGGTCCGGGTGGCGGCGGTCGGCAAGTATGTGGCTCACGACGACGCCTACAAGAGTATCAACGAGGCGTTCGCTCACGCGGGCGTGGCCAATGACTGCAAGGTCCGTCTGGAATGGATCGATTCCGAGCAGTTTGAAAACGGGATCTCTCCGGCGGAGGTCTTGAAGGACTTCGACGGTATTCTGATTGGGCCGGGCTTCGGGAAACGGGGTGTGGAGGGCAAGGTCCGTGCGGTACAATACCTGCGCGAGAGCAAGAAACCCTTTTTGGGGATCTGCCTGGGCATGCAGATAGCATGCATAGAAATCGCGCGGAATCTGTTAGGATTGAAGGAGGCGAACTCGACGGAGTTCGAGCCGGAGACTCCGCACCCGGTCATCAGCCTGTTGACCGAACAGAAAGGGGTCAAGGATATGGGCGGTACCATGCGTCTTGGCGCATACCGGTGCGTGCTGAAGCCGGGTACCAGAGCCTATGAAGCGTACGGGCTGGACATGATCACCGAGCGGCACCGTCACCGCTACGAATTCAACAACGCCTATCGGGACCGCTTCGAGAAAGCCGGCCTGATGTTCAGCGGGGTGCACCCTCGGAAAGACCACGAACTGGTGGAAATCGCGGAGCTTGAAGGGCATCCGTGGTTCTGTGCGTCCCAGTTTCACCCGGAATTCAAGAGTACTCCACTGAAAGCCCAGCCCCTGTTTCGCGAATTCGTAAAAGCGGCGCTGGCGGAAAAGAAGTCACGTGGCAAATAACGCTGAATTGAGAGAACAGTTCCGTATCGCGCTCTCCTACCGCGAGAAGGCGCAGAAACTCCAGCAGGAGAGCGCGCGCGCCTGGTCCGCGGGCAAGGTCGACAACACGAGCTACGAGAAGCTGTCGCGCTTTTACGCGGACCATATGCGGCTCGCCGAGAAGGACCTGGCACACTGGCGGGAAGAAGCGGCCGCGCGTCACGACCAGCTCCGGTCGGTGCATAACCAGCTCGCTCGCGACTATCAGCGCGTCCGCCAGGAAGAGGAGATCCGCCGGATCGCACCGGAACGGGCCGCGCAGGAGCGCGCGCGGCTCGAACGCGAGATCACCTGGCACCGGACGGCCATCACGGAGCTTCAGCAAATGGCCGCGGCCAAGACCAGCGAGGCGGTGGGGGGCCATCTGGACCTGCCCATCGAGGCCTACCGCGGGGAGCCGGGCGCGCCGTTGTCGGCCAGGCGCAAAGGCTGGCGCTGGACCTGGGAAGCGGTTGTGCTTGCGCTCGCTCTGGCCCTCGTGGGATTCGCGGTGATCCTGGCGCTGCCCCTGTTCACCGATTCAGACTGGTCGCTCTGGGGACGGAGTCCCGCCGTACTCGAGTGCGAGTTTAACCTGGACCCGGCGCAGGGGAAGAGTCTCCAGGTGGATTGCCGCAATGTGGGGGACCGGCCTATCGAGCTCTATCTGCCCTGGCCGGATGCCCTTCCCCCCGAGATCGAGTCCGGAGACCGGTCGGTGGGCGGTTTTGAACTGCAGCTCCGCGAGCAGGGTCAGGACGCCTTTCGAACGTATCCCGTGCCTTCGGAATGGTGGCTCTATAACGGCCGCCCGCTGAATTCCGGGGAGCCGGTGGTGGTCGAGCCGCTGCTCACGGTTCGTTTATTATTGGACGTGACCATGGTCAAGAGCATCGGCCAGGGGATTGACGCGATGCGCCTCACCGCGAAACGCGGGGATGGCGAGGTCTTTGACACGCACGAGATTGATTTCGCGGTGGATGCGGCCGCTTCGTCCGGTGTCGCGCCCGCCGCGCCGCAATCGCGTCGTCTCAGAGCACCGGTCGTCGCGCCGCCGCCGGCAACCCCGGCGGAACCGCCGACGCCCGCCCCCCCGGGCCGTCCGGAAATGACCTCGCCCGCGCCGGAAACCGCGCCGGAGACCTCTGCGCCGGCGGAAACGGCCGCCCCGGCGGCGCCCGAAGAACCGCCCGCGCCGAAGGTCTTTGCGCATATCAGTTTTCTCGGGAGCGTGGGTGGAAAGGCGGCGCTCAGCATTCGGCTTGACGCGGAAGACCGGCCGCGCCGCACGATGGTGGAAGTGGGGGATGATATTGGCGGCGGCTGGCTGGTGGATGAAATTGAGCGCGACGTCGAGCAGGTCATCGTGCTCGTCCATCCCTCTTCGGGGCGGACGGTGCGTGTGGCTCAGGGGACGGGTCAGGTCGCGCTGACGGAGCCGGGCGACTAACCCGTTTGTCAGGGGCCGGTCACGCGCAACGCCTCTTTCCAGGCGACGTATTCCAGGGCGGCCCGGTAGCTGTCCGGCACGCAGGAGCCGGTGCCCTGGGGCAAGGGCGCCATGCGGACGAAGCGGCCCGTCTGCAGGCTGTGAATGGCCTTTTCTTTGACGCCCCCCCGGGCCGGCGGGATCACCAGCGCCGCGAAGATGATCTCGCTTGCCCGGTCGGGGGACACGTTGCCGGTCGCGAGGCTGTCGAGCGCCGCATCCAGCGTATCCTGCCACCGCGGGTGGCTGGCAGGCGCCAGGGGGATGTTCCAGAAACGTTCGGGGCGGTCAACCTGCCAGAAGCCATCCGGACCGATGTAGCGCGCGCGTATCAGGGTCTCGAGATCGCGGGCCCGCTTTCGCCATTCCGCGCGCTCCTCTCCCTTCGATGCCGCAAGGGACAGCGCGCTGACCAGTCCCATATGGGCGCGCACGGCGAGTTCGGGCGATTGACCGTCGCGAAGGGTCTGCGGGTTGAACGCGGTGCGCGGCAGCCCCGTGCGGGGGTCGAACCAGCCTGACAGGAATTCCGCGGCCAGCTCGAGCCGGGGCCAGGCCGCGTCGATGAAGGCGGCGCGGTCTTCCGGGGGCAGGGCGGCCGCGTGACGTTCGCAGAGCCACAGCAGCCAGGCCACGGCCTCCACATCGAGAATCAACCGGGGCACGGCTTCGCCGCCGTTTGCATAGAGTCCCGCGGGCAGCGAGCCAGCCGGGCAGCCCGGCGTGTTCTGCGTGCGCAGCGCGTTGAGATAGAAGTCGATGCGTTTCCTGACGAGGTCGTGGCGTCCCGCGATGGACAGAGCATACGCCCCCATGACGCCCGTGCGGGGAACGTCGACGTGAAGCGGGGGGGAGGCGAGCGGCATGCGCACCAGCGCGCCCGTCTCGCGATCCAGGCAGGTCAGGAGCACCTCGAACAGCCGCTCATGGGGTTGGGTCCGCGGGCCGGACGGACTGAGACGGCTGTTCCAGTAGTCGGCCGCTTCGCGGAGCAGCACGTCGTATCCGCGCTCGCGGGCGTAGTCGAGGTTTTGGGCCGCGGCATCATAGGTGCTGCCAAAGGCGATGTAGACGGTGATGGGGGCGGCCGCTCCGCCGTTGGCCGGCGAGGCACAGGTGAACTCGAATGCGGAATCACAGTCGCCCACCGCGGCGGTCTGTCCGTCGAGCGCCCCGGCCTTCACCTGCGCAAAGGCGGAGGATGCCGTACCGGACACGCCGCATTGAAAACCGGTTGCGGGTTCGGCCGGGCTCTGGGCAAGCCAGACGCCCTCGTCGAAGTCCCGCCAGCCCGGCGCCTCGCCCCCGTGCGACGCCAGGGTGCGCGCATCGTCCCAGTCCGTGCTCCGGGGCTTTTCCGGGCGAAAATGGACAATGGTGCGGCCCTGATCCGGCGTGAACACGGCAAAATCGTTGGCGTAGTCGAACAGGCTGTCGGCGGTTGGCGATTCCGGGATCAGACGAGTGCAGGGCGTGAAATTCGCACACCAATACAGCTTTTCGGGCGACGCGCCCCCGACCGGCTCAAAACGGGCGACAAGGATATCTCGTTCTCCATGTACAAAGAACGAAGGCGTCCCTGTCTTGCCCCCCCCGCCGACGATGCAGGCCGGCTGCGGTCCCGCCGGGGAAGGGGACATGCGTGCCACGGCCGGCCGGTCCTGCAGACAGCGTTCGAAATCGTCGTCGAGTTCCCAGGTGAACGTCTCACCAGTGCGGGCCGCCCAGCACAGGCCCTGCCCTTCCGGGACGGAGAGGCTTCCCTGTTCCCCGGCGCACAGTGCATAGGAGAGCTGGTCGAAATAGCCCGGGCTTGGCCAGTGAACGCCCGCGATGCGGCCCGTAGCGCTGAACGTAACGGTCAATCCGCCGTTCCCGAGCGCGTCGCCGGCGTCGACCGGGCCGAAGGCCTCGTGCATGAGGAGCGCTGCGCCGCTGTCCCCGGAGGCCGGGAACTCCGTGTGCACCAGGATGACGAAGAGGGTGAGGAGGAGTCTCATGGTTGCGCGCTCCCCTCCTCTTCGGGCGCCGCCAGAGTGCCCTCGAATGCGACGACGCCGTCGCGGGCCCGGCCAATGATCCGGAGACGGCCCAGGTGCGCGAAGGAGCGCGCGTATTTGCCAAGATAGGCGTCGGCTTCCTGGTCATTCATCTCGGGGATGATCTCCAGTTCCCCGGCCTTTTTAAGGAGTGTCTCGGCCGTTTTCCCGGCGGACTTCCAGTTGATGGTGAGCATCGCATCGGCGCCGGCACGGGTCTCCCGGATTTCGCTGGCAAGGAGTTCGCTCATGAGGGCCGGCTGGCTCGTTGCGAGCCAGGTCGCGCCATCGCCCGCAAGACAGATGGCCGCGCGCTCTCCCATCAACGTCGCCACGCATCCCGGGCGGCCTTCCCAGGCGTAGTCTATCGGCGCGAGCGGAGCAACCACGGGCAGCCACGGATGCTCGGCCTGCGCGCTCTCCTGTACTCGCGGGCGCATTCTGACGCCCCATGCAGGCACGGGGACGGCGCCCGTTGTGTCCACGCCGGTCACGGCGGCGGAGAATTCCCCGATGCGGCCGGTCCAGCCTTCGGCGGGCGCCCCCAGCGCCCATTGGCGCCCCAGCGACGCGAACAGATGAGTGCAGCGGGTCCAGGTGGCGTTAGTTTCAAAGGGGCGCACCGCGGTTTTCCAGAAGCGGAGCGCGTCCTCGGGCGTGGGCGTGCTCAATGTCAACAGCGCGTCGTCGGGCCAGGCGTCTGCCAGCCGCAGGGATGCGCCCGTGGACTGCAACGCCAGGTTCAGCGTTCCTTCGACGGGCAGGCCGGGTTCGGGATGGACGCGGAGGTCGCCGTCGTTCCATTGAACCAGCAGACTGGTGTCGTTGCCCTCGTGCAACTGGTCGACCAGAGGCGAGTCGAGCGCGGCCTTTACGTATTCAGGGGAGGGTGACACCAGCAGGAATCCATCGCGCCAGGCGTAGTACTGTCCGGCACAGGCATACACCCCTTCGGCGTCAGGGCGCGCCCCCCACAGCGACCGCCAGGCGTGCACGGCGCGGAGAAGCAGTCCCGGATGCGCGCACATCCCCTGGGTACCGTTCCATCGGGACCAGACGAAGCGCGGTCCCATCCAGACGTCCCAACGCAGCGGGGTGGGGCGTACGCCGGTGGCTTTCCGGACCGCGAGTTCGAAGGCCTCAAACGGGCGCGGGGTCTCGGTGAGGAAGCGGGCGGCGGCGTCCGTGTCCGCCACTTTCGCGCAGAAGGACGGGAAGTCCGGCGACACAACGACGCACGACGCGCCGGCAGGGTGAAACCCGGCGCCGCCGCCGGCGTGTTTCAGGTGCGAGTCGAGCGCGGCCAGAAGGGCCAGGAGCAGGCATGCCACAATGAGGGCGCCCCATCGGCGGACAGCGCCCCGAAATCGCGGTGTTTTTCCCCCAGCGGTCATGGATGTGCAACAAGCGCCTTCAGCGTGCGGCTTCCCGGACAACGTGAACGGACTCCAGACTCATGCCTGTTCCCAAATGGCCTCCTTTTTCCGGTCTCGCTCCTGTTCCAGCTCCGTGATCTTCTGGCTTAATTGCTGCTGCAATTCCTCAAGTTCCGCTACCGAGGCCGCCGAGCCCATTTTCTGATCAAAATCGAGGCGGGTCTCCGCGAGCCGGGCTTCGTAGACTTTTTCGATGTGCGCGATTTCCGCGCGCTGTTCGTCGCTGAGTTTCTTGGCAGGCCCGCTGGTCTTCTCCAGACGTTCCATGGCCAGTTCATAGGCGCTTTTCATCTTCCTGGTCACCGTTGAATCCTCCTCAGACCCCAAATTCATCTTCGAGCACGGCGGAAATAAAGCGTTCGACGGACACGGGGTAGTACCGGGCGTCCGGCGTAATAATCAGGCCGGTGGTGATGTCTTCGTGCCGGTCAAACTCGTCGCGGGTGAGGGCCACCAGGCTGTCCATCGACTGGCGGAGGTGTTTGACCTCCAGGTGTTCGGACTTGCATTCGACGGGCCGTCCCCGGAAACCCAGGAAACCGAAGATCCTGCCCAGGAGCTGCACGTCGACATTCTCCTCGCCGAAGATCTCCGCATAGCTGGGTTCGAGATGGCTGGGACGAAGCAGGAAGCGGGGCGAAACCTGGATCGTCCCCCGCACCCGCATGGTGTCATAGCCGGATTCAAACGACTCGCCCAGGACCACGTACGGCAGCTCGTGATAGCCGCTCACGATTCCGTAGGTGGGTTTTCGGAGCACCTGGGTCAGTTCGTAAATCTGGCGAAGTTCTTCTTGACTGGGCATGTTGTCTAAAACCACTGTGACAAGTCGAGTTTCGTATACACCGTTTTCCAGGCCGTGGCCGGCGGGTCTACCGCGGCGTTGGCGATATAGGCCACTTTGTTGGCGGGATCAAACACGAACGAGTGCAGCGTGTTATTCGCCGCAACCGGCCCGTTGGAGAGGAGGCCGAGGGCCTCGGTTACGTCGATGGCGCGGGGCCGGGTCTGAATCTGCTCGCCAAGCCATTGGTACCGTTGGAAGGTATTCTGTTGCGCGAGAAACGCCTTGACCACCGGCTTCGACGCCTCCCAGTCGCTTCCGTCGAGACCGATTTCGGCCCCGTGAGCCTTGACCACTTTCCGCTGCTGGATCTCGCCGCAGGGGTGATTTGTGCGGCGGATGGCGTCTGGGAGTGACTGGTGGCCCATGTCAGGGGTCTCGCGGGCGTCACCGGGAGTGAAGACGTCGACCGTATTACGATCCACTTCCAGCGCCCGGGCATCGGGAATCTTGCCGTCGCCGAGGACGAAGTTCCAGCCCAGGGTGCGGGGGCCCCGCTGGATGATCCCCACGGCCTCGTCCAGGGTGGCGGCCTTCTCGAGCGCCATGCGCATGATGATCTGGAGCGGGATGCCGTCGAACGATTCCTCGGGCGACGAGACGGTCATCTCGCCGATGGTGATCTGGGAAGCGTTCATGCCGCTGACCCCGCCGATCACCCCGGCGTACGCGAGCATCATGAAGGGAACGCCGCCCTCGGGCCGCCAGATAAAGGTGACGGCGTCCTCCTGGGCGCCCTTGCCGACGGTCCAGTCGAGGTTGCGGCCGTGCAGCAGGCGGCCATCGGAGGTCCATCGGCCGAAGACGGCGAAATTGGAGCAGCCGGGCGCGGCGCCGGGGGCATGGTGAAGCAGCTCGGCCACGCACGCCGCAATTACGAGTTCGTCATACGTCACGTCGCTGACGCCCGCGGCCGCGAGGCCGTCCAGGATTCCGTTGATTTCATCCAGGTATTCGGGCGGGAAATGCCGGGCCATGCGGCTGGACTGTTCGACGGCATATTCGAGGCTGTATCCATTGTCGAATACGGCCCGTTGAAGGTATCCCTCTTTCGTGATGTGCCGAATCCTGTCTGCCAGGAGACGGCCGTGCTGATACCCCATCTCCCTGTGCGTCCCTTCCAGGACGCACACGAGCAGTTCGCCAATCCGGTACAGCTTGCCGGGGCCTTCTTCATCAAGCAGTTCGGCGCTCTCCGGTTCCAGGATTACGGGTTGGTATGCCAGGGGTTCCGGGACCGTCTCCGGGGCTTCCGGGGTGGGGGAGACCGGGGCCGCCGGGGGAACCGCCTCCGTAACGGGAGCGGGTGGGGGCGGCTGCGGTGTTTCCGGGACTTTCGGGCCTCCGCAGGCGGCAGGCACGGTCACAACAAGCAGTGCGGCGAGCCAGGTTCGGAAGCTGGTATCCATTTGTACGCCCTCTCCGTTATCCGTGTGTGCCCGTTTTCCGAAAGTGTACCGCAGAACGGAGGGGAGAGACAATCGCGCCACGACGGGCGGCTGTGCCCGTGCGGGGCACGTGCTGCCGACCGCGGACACCTTGCTGCGACAATCGTGCGGACCCTGGGGGAGGCGGGTTCAGGATTGTTTCCTGGCTTTTTCCTGACCGACGAGGCGCAGGTCCTTTGCGTAGTCATACAGGCTTTCACGCAGAAGTTTGCGTCCGCGGTACAGGCGCGACATCACCGTGCCCAGGGGACAATCCATCGCCTCGGCGATCTCCTTGTACGACATGTCCTCGAGGTCCGCCATGATCACAGCCTGCCGGAAATCTGGGGGAAGGGTCTCGACGGCGTGTTTCACCTCGTCGTCCAGCAGTTCGAGCAACTCCCTGCCCGAGCGGTCCGGCGGCTCATAATGGATGTCGGGATCGGGCCCTGCCTCCTGGGAAGGCTCCGCGCCGGACAACTCGACGAAGGTGGGGCGGCGCGCCTTGCGCCGGTATTCGTTAATGAACGTATTGCGCAGGATGGTCAGGAGCCAGGCCTTTATGTAAGTGCCCTTCTGGAACTTATCGTGGAATCGCAGCGCTTTGACTACGGTGTTCTGGGTCAGATCCT
Source organism: Candidatus Hydrogenedentota bacterium (assembly GCA_012719295.1). GTDB lineage: Bacteria > Hydrogenedentota > Hydrogenedentia > Hydrogenedentales > SLHB01 > UBA2224. The sequence continues at coordinate 11,474 of JAAYAQ010000248.1, forward strand.
GCGCATCGGCGGGATTGCGGGTCAGGCGCAACGCTACCGCGTACAGCATGTCCATGTGTTCGAGAACAAGCTGCTCGAATTCGTGCGAACGCTTCTTTGTGTTGTCCGCTGACTTCACCACCCGAACCACCCATTATAGAGAAACCCAGTGACACCCTGGCACGAGCCGCAATCCGGCCTCGTCGCCGTAGCGGGAATGCATCGCTGTCCGGTTGCCGCTTCCCCCAGAGGATTCAGACCGGTGGCGCTGGCGCCCGAAGCTGTCTCCCCTTGGCAGGCCGTGCAATTCTCTTGACTGCACCGTGTAGCATTCTGTATTCCCGGTGTTCAATTGTCAAGCAGGCATCTCTGCGGAGAACGCGACCGCAACGCGGCTGCACGCCCGTGCTGTTGCGAGCCCGGCGCCTGTCCGGGGCTATTGAGCCGCCCGCCTTCCCAAAATGCTATCGCCTTAGTACAAAACAACTTGCACTATCAAAAACCGCCGGTGGCCTTGTGAAAACCAACGGCGGTGATCAGTTCAATGGTCGGGGTGAGAGGATTTGAACCTCCGACCTCCTCGTCCCGAACGAGGCGCGCTAACCGGGCTGCGCTACACCCCGACAACAGACGGCACACATTACTCAAAGCGGAAGGGCAATGTCAAATTGCTGTTCGAGCCGCGTCGGAGCGTCGCGCACACAACGCCAATTCATTGCATTGCAGAGGATGTGTCACGGAATGTACAATAGCACAGGATCGGGTGTATTGCCCGGTCTTACAGCATGGGGATATTGGGTTCACGATTCAGACCGGTGAGCATGGGCGCCCGGGCAGGATTCAGGATGTGTCAGGGCGCCAGGGGGAATGGAACTGGCGGCAGCCGTGGGCCAGTCCGCGGGGCACGAAGGTCTGGGAAGCGTATCCCGGGCCGCTTCATTTCGGTTGTTCTGATTTCGAACAAGGAGAGTTGCATTCGTATGCCCCGCATGAGCCGACGAGACGTCACGGCCGGCATGGTGCTTGGCCGGGATATTACGAACCCGCGCGGACAGCTCCTCATTCCCGAAGGAACGGCGCTGACCGAAAAACACATCAGCGCGCTCCAGCTGTGGGGCATTACCTTGCTCGACGTCCGCGGCCCTGAGGATGACGCGACTGTGAAGCCGGCCGTGCCGGTGTCGAAAGAGGCGCTGGAACGCGGCAGGGAGCGCGCGGCGGCCGTCTTTGCGCTCAACCGCGACCAGTTGTCCCATCCTTTTTTTGAGGCGTTGCTGTCCCACGTGGCCATGCGATTTGCCCGTGATGAGATAACTCAACCGACAGAAGAAGCCTCCGTGCCTGCGGAGACGGTTTCCGTCCTGGGAGAACCGCGCGCCCGGACGGCCGGCGCAATGGTAAAGGCGGTCGGCACACTCGGTTCGCTTCCGATGGTGTACCACGAGTTGATCCAGGTGGTGAATCATCCCCTGAGTTCGGCCACGGACGTCGCGAACGTGATCAGCAAGGACGTGGGTTTGACGGCGCGGCTGTTGCGGATTGTCAACAGCGCGTTCTATGGGTTTCCGGGCGGAATCGAGACGGTTTCGCGGGCCACGACGATTGTGGGAACCAACGAACTGTGCGAACTGGCCCTCGCGACGTCGGTCATGAGCGTTTTTGACCGCTCCCTGCGCGCGGTGGTGAATATGAGTCAATTCTGGCTGCACAGCCTGTTTTGCGGATCCGTGGCACGGATGCTCGGGAAGTTCCGGGGCGGGTCGAACACCGAACGGTGTTTTGTGATGGGGCTGTTGCACGACGTCGGCCGCCTGGTCCTGTTCTCGGAAGCTCCCCGAAGGACGCGCGAGACCCTGGACATGGCGGCGGAGTCGGGCCGGCCGGTGTGCGATGTGGAACGGGAGATGTTCGGTTTTACGCACGCGGACGTCGGCGAGGCGCTGTTGCAGTCATGGAACCTCCCGCCCATCCATCGCGAGGCGGTCCGCCGCCACCATGGGCCGCTGTCGAACCGGGAGCTGAGTGCCGACGTGTGCATCGCCCATGTCGCGGAAATCATAGCCAACGCGGTGCGTGTGGGGCGCAGCGGCGATCTGGCGGCGCCGCCCATGTGTGTGGCGGCGTGGGACTATCTGAATCTCAATCCCGATGATCTGCAGACCATTATCGAGGAGGGGGAGACGCACGTGCGCGATTTGGCCAGCATTTTCGGTGTGGATGCATCATGACGCGGGGCGCGGGAGACGACCCGGTCCCGGCCGGGGCGGTAAGTGCGGAGGAATACAAGGCACGCCTCGCGAATCGCCGCCTCCTCGACGGGATGGACATCGTGGCCGGCGCGGCCCTGAGGTTGCAGACGTCCACTGAGGCCGACGCTTATCCGGCGCACGCGGAGGACGTGACCCTCCGTGCCATCCACAATCTGGTGGATTTTCATGCGCTGGGCATGGTCTGGTTTGACCCGACGGGCCTGGAGTGGAAACTCGGCGCGTATTCGCCCGAGGCCCACCGGGCGCTGCTGGCGGAGGAGATCCAGCATCAGATCGAACACGATTTTGTAGGATGGGCGATGACGCAGAACAAGCCCGTGAGCGTTCCGTCACTCGCGCGCGGAAAACGCACCTTCATCCATCCGCTGGGAACCCAACGCCGGATCCTGGGGTTCTTCGTGGGGATCTCGAACGAAGGGTATATTCCGGACGTCTATCGGAAGCTCATTTCGATCATGCTGATCTATTGTGTGAATACGTTGGAAGGCCACCGGCTGTATACCGAAAATCTGGAGCGGCGCGCGGAGGAAAAGCGGCTCTACAAGCTCACGCTGGAGGATCCGCTCACGCATCTGGCGAACCGCAGGCATTTCGACGAGGTGTTGGGGACGGAACTGCGCCGGGCCGCGCGTACTCAGAGCACGCTCTCCCTCATGATGATCGATATTGACTGTTTCAAGGCATACAACGACCAGTACGGACACCAGCAGGGCGACGAGGCATTGAAGCGCGTGGCCGATGCGGTGGGGGCCACGGTGTGCCGCGCGGGCGATCTGGCCGCGCGGTACGGAGGGGAAGAATTCGCGGCGGTCCTGCCCGCTACGGACGCTCACGGCGCCGCCGGGGTCGCCGAGCGGTTGCGCTCGACGATCGAGCGCCTGCAGATCCCGCACGAACGCTCCAGCACGGGCCCGTGCCTGACCGTGAGTCTGGGCGTTTCAAGCGTTGTTGGCGGCCCGGAACTTGAGGCGGCCTCGCTGATCGCCTCGGCCGACCGGGCCTTGTACCGTGCGAAGCGTTGTGGGGGCAACCGTATGGAGTGCGAGGCCTTGTGAGCGCGCGGGCCCGCACAGGCGGACGCACGCGGCGTTGCCGCAAGGGGTGTTGTTGACTCCTGTCGCATTATTATAGGATGATTCCCATTTCGCAGGGGCCGGAACAAACCGGGATAGTGTGATGAACATATGCATTGCAGGGGGCGGGCGCGTCGGTTTTCATCTGGCCCGTCTGCTCACCATAGAAAACCACGACGTGACGGTGATCGAGCGGGATCCGGTACGCGTGGAACAGGTGGATTTTGCCCTTGACGTGCGAACGGTCACGGGCAACGCCTCCTCCATCCTCATGCTGAAAGAGGCGGGGGTAGAGGACGCGGACATTTTTGTGGCGGCCACGGGCACCGACGAGGTGAACCTGATTGCCGCCGCGACTGCCAAAGGCCTGATGGCGAAGAAAGTGGTCGCCCGGGTAGAGAATCCGGAATACCTCGAGTCCACCATCCTTTTCGAATCCGTGCTGGGGATCGACTACCTTCTCAGTCCCGACGCGCTTACGGCCCTGGAAATCGGGCGGTATGTGGAGAATCCCGGGATTGTCGCATCCGAAACGTTCGGGCGCGGCGTGGTGCAGCTCCAGCAGCTCCGGGTGACGAAATCGCCCACGACCGGCGGCAAACGCTTGCGCGATGTCGCTATGCCCCCGGGCGTGCTGCTGGGCGTGATCAGCCGGAAGGGCGCCACGCTCATTCCCCACGGCGATTCCATCGTGGAAGCGGGCGACCTGATCACGCTGATTGGCCGCCGGGAACAGGTCGAATCCGTGAAGACGCTCTTTCACGGGACCGAACCGCGCCTGGACCGCATCGCAATCATGGGGGGAGACCGCATCGGGCTTCATCTCGCTCAGATGCTGGAACGAGGCAAATACACCGTAAAGCTCCTGGACTGGAATGCGGAGAAATGCAATCAACTGGCGACGAAACTGAATCGCGCGACGGTGGTTTGCAGGAACGGGGCCAGCCGGACCGAGCTCGAGGACGAGCATATCGAAGATGCGGATGTGTTTATCGCCACGACGGATGACGACGAGGTGAACATCATGGCGGGGGTGTTGGCGAAAGAAATCGGCGCCACGCGGGCGATCGCCGTCGTGCACGAACCCGATTTCGCCTCGCTGGTGGGCAAGCTGGGCATCGACCACGTGGTGACGCCCCGCGCCAGCCTGGCAAACCGCGTCCTCAAACTGGTTCATCAGGACAAGGTGCAGTCCATCGCGGTCCTGGAAGAGGGTCAGGTGGAAATCGTCGAGTTTGTCGTGGACGGCGAGGCGCCGATCATCGGCAAGACGCTGAAAGAGGTTTTTGAGTCGCGCCGGGGGTATCGCGGCGCACTTGTGGGGACGATTGTCAGGGGGGAAGAGGTCATCGTGCCTCGGGGTGACGATGAGATTCAGGCGGGGGACTCCATCATCATGATTGCCGCGCCAGAGGCGCTGGACGGCGTGCTCAAACTCTTCAGAAAACGATGAATTACCGGCTTGTCACGAAGTATCTCGGGCATTTCTGTTTTGCCATCGGTCTGCTGATGCTGCCGTCGGCGCTGTGGGCCGTGGTGTACCGGGAATGGGGCGGGCTGGGCGCGCTGCTGGGGAGTGCGGGCGTTTCCTGCGTGACGGGCTATCTGCTGACGCTGGCGGGGCGGAACGCGCCGTCCGAGTTTCACCAGCGCGAAGGCCTGGGCCTGGTGGGCCTTTCGTGGATCCTCCTGGCCGCTCTGGGCGGGTTGCCGTATGTGTTCGGCGGGGTGTTCACGAACCCGGTGGACGCGTATTTCGAGTGCATGTCGGGGTTCACGACCACCGGCTCCAGTGTGATGACAGCGGAGTGCTTCGCGACGACGCCGAAGTGCATCATGTTCTGGCGGTCGTTCACGCACTGGCTTGGCGGCATGGGGATTGTCGTGCTCTTCATCGCGGTGCTGCCCTACCTGGGGGCGGGCGGAAAACAGATGTTCAAGTCGGAGTCACCGGGACCCGACCCGCGCGGATTGAAGCCGCGGATCAAGGATACGGCCTCGGTTCTCTACAAGATCTACTTCGGCTTTACGATTGCCCAGACCGTGGCCTTGATGCTGTGCGGGATGAGCCTGTTTGATGCGCTATGCCACACGTTCGGCTCCCTGGCTACGGGCGGGTTCTCGACGCAGGCCGCGAGCGTGGGCGCGTACGACAGCGTGGCGGTAGAGACGGTCATCGCTTTTTTCATGTTCTGCGCGGGCTCCAATTTTGCGTTGTATTTCAGCCTGCTGGGCGGGAACTGGAAAGCGATTTTCAAAGACACCGAATGGCGGGTTTATCTGGGTATTCTTGTGGGGTGCACGCTGGCCATTACCGTGAATCTCATGGGGTTTGAGGGTACATTCCCCGTTGGCGATTCGCCGCTGCCGGCCCAGGCAAAGACATTCTCTCCCTCAGTTGGAGAGGCCCTCCGGCATGCGTCGTTCAACGTGGTGTCCGTCATGACGACAACGGGATTCTGCACGGTCGATTTCAATACCTGGCCCAACTTTTCGCGCATGCTGCTCGTGGTCCTGATGTTTGTGGGAGGATGCGCGGGCTCGACCGGGGGCGGAATCAAAGTGGTGCGCGTGGTGATTCTTCTGAAGATGGCCTATGCCCGCCTCGAACAGACGTTCCGCCCGAAAATGGTGCGTGTCGTGCGTGTCAGCGGGCATGTCGTGGATGACGGGGTCCAGCGGACCGTGTACAGTTTCTTTGTGCTGTACCTGATGTGGTTCATGGTGGGCAGTCTGTTCATGTCGCTGCTGGGACTGCCGTTTCAGACCGCCGTGACGTCGGTCGCCGCCACCCTGAACAACATTGGTCCCGGCCTTTCCGCTGTGGGGGCGACCGAGAACTTCGCCCTTGTGCCCACCGCGGGCAAGCTGTTTCTATCACTCTGCATGGTGCTCGGCCGCCTCGAACTGTTCAGCATCATGGTGCTGTTTGTTCCCTCCTTCTGGCGGCGCGCGTAGGGCAACGCGCCGTTTTTGCGATGCCGCCCCAGGCGACCTCCCGGACTGAGCGGACTTGGGGGGATGCTGTGCCGTTCTATGCCGGGAAAAGAATCTTTTGACTATTTGAGTTAAGCGTAGTATTCTCAATTGTCATGTGCTCGAGCCCGGGCACGGACGTCCTGAATTGGAACAGTTTGGCGGGGGACGCGGCGGGTGTCGCAGCCCCGGCGCCGACACAAACAGTGGAGGAGAAGACGATGAAACGGGTATTGCTGGCGCTCCTTGCGGTAACGATGGTTTTCGGGTCGGTGTTCGTGGCGGGTTGCTCGAAGTCGGCGGATGCCCCCGCGGCGCCCGCAAATGCTCCGTCGGAAACGCCGGCTCCTGGCGCGGAAGGTTGATGACCGTAGCCGGGTTTTGCGGGGTCCGGCAACGTTGGTTATTTTGTTGAAAAGGGCCCGGTCGGCCTGATGCCGGCCGGGCCTTGTGCTGTCAGGCCGCAGCGTGTGCAGCTCTGCGTGTGTCTTGCAATGGCCGAAATACTGATGTAATATTCAGATGCCTTGTGGTGAGAAGCTATGGGAGACCACATCCGCTGCCATGAATGTTGCACAGACCATTGACCGGCTCCGCTCGGACCCCGATTTCACGCAGAGTCTGACGGCGTGGCGCACTGTTCCGGCGCAGCCGGCGCGGTGTGCCGGGTTTCCCGGGGCGCTGGATGCGAAACTGGTTCAGGGCCTGCAGAGGCGGGGCGTGCAAAGCCTCTACACCCATCAGCGGGAAGCGCTCGAGGCAATTCTTGCCGGTGAGAATGTCTGCGTCGTGACCCCGACGGCCTCGGGTAAGACGCTGTGCTACAACGTGCCCGTGCTGAACACGCTGATGCAGGATCCCGAGGCCCGGGCCCTGTACCTCTTTCCGACCAAGGCGCTTTCGCAGGACCAGGTGCACGAACTGCAGGATACCATTGAAGACCTCGAGGTCAAGATCGGCGCCTACACCTTTGACGGCGACACCCCGGGGTCGGCACGCAAAGCCGTGCGGCAGGCGGGGCATATTGTCGTGACGAATCCGGACATGCTGCACACCGGGATTCTGCCGCACCACACCAAATGGCTCCGTCTTTTTGAGAACCTGCGGTACGTGGTGATCGACGAGTTGCATCACTACCGGGGCGTGTTCGGCAGCCATCTCGCCAATGTGTTGCGGCGGCTGAAACGCATCTGCGCGTTTTACGGCAGCAATCCCCAGTTCATCTGCTGCAGCGCAACGATCCGGAACCCCCAGGAGATGGCGGAACGCCTCGTGGAACGGCCGGTACGCCTGATCGACAACAACGGCGCGCCACAGGGCGAGCGCCATTTCCTGTTCTACAATCCGCCCGTGGTGAATGCGGAGCTGGGCATCCGGCGGTCCTCCGTGAAGGAGGCGGTCCGGCTGGCGCGCCATTTCCTGACGCGGGACGTGCAGTCGATCATCTTTGCCCGGAGCCGGCTGCGCGTCGAGATCATCGCCACGTACCTCAAGGAAGCCGTGCGCAAGATGGGCAAGAGCGAAAACCTGGTTCGCGGATACCGGGGCGGATATCTGCCGAATGAGCGCCGGGACATCGAGCGGGGGCTTCGCGACGGCGACATCATGAGCGTTGTGAGCACCAACGCGCTGGAACTCGGGATCGACATCGGGTCGCTCGACGCCTGCATCATGACCGGCTATTCCGGCAGTGTGGCCAGCACATGGCAGCAGGCGGGACGCGCCGGCCGCCGTTCGTCGGTGTCGCTTGTGGTGTTGATTGCGTCCAGTGCGCCGTTGGATCAGTACATCATCAATCATCCCGACTATTTCTTCGGGCAGCCGCCCGAAAACGCGACCGTGGACCCGAACAACCTGATCATCGTGGCGAGCCACATGAAGTGCGCCGCCTTCGAGATTCCGTTTACGAAAGGGGAGGCCTTCGGGCTGGACCCGGTCTCCACGGGGGAAATGCTCGATTTTCTGTCGGAGCAGCATGTGCTGCGGCGCGTGAAGGACAAGTGGCACTGGAGCGCGGATGCGTATCCGGCCGAGGACATCAGCCTGCGCACCGCCGCACCGGGCAACGTGGTGATCCTCGACACGTCGGACAACGGCCGGGTCATCGGCGAGGTGGACCTGTTCGCCGCGCCGGTGGAACTGCATGAAAACGCCATTTACATCCATCAGAGCGCGCAATACACCGTGGATGTGCTGGATCTCGAGGATCGCAAGGCGTACGTGCGGCCGGTGGAGGCCGATTACTACACGGATGCGCAGATCAAGGTTGACTTGAAGACGATCAACACCTTCCGTCAGGAGACCATCGGCGAGGTGGCGAAATACTGCGGCGAGGTGAGCGTGACGTGGCTGCCGTCGATCTACAAAAAGATCAAGTTCGGCACGCACGAGAACGTGGGCTGGGGGGAAATCAAGCTGCCGGAATCGACCATGCATACGTCGTCCTACTGGCTGGAATTCACGGAGGACGTCGACAAACGGCTCGGATTGGAGCAGAAAGAGCTGTCCCAGGCGCTGGGGGGGCTCGCCAACACGTTGCGCCAGGTCGCGCCGGTGCAGGTCATGTGCGACGTCAACGACATCCGGGCGGAGGCGATGCTGCGCGCGCCGTTTACGCAGTGTCCGACGATCTTTCTCTACGAGGTATATCCCGGGGGGGTGGGTTTCAGCGATAAGCTCTTCACGCACCACAAACAACTGCTTGAGGCGGCCGCCTCGCTGATTGCGGGCTGCGGCTGCACGGAGGGCTGTCCAAGTTGCGTGGGGCCGGCGCTCGAAGTCGGCGAACACGGGAAGAACGGCGCCCTGAAACTGGCCCGGATTGCCCTGGGCCTGCCCGTCGAACCGCCTGAAGCGGGCAAGCCGGCGGGATGAGCCATGTCGGAGTTGCGCGATAAACTGCAGTCGCTGCTCGCGAGGCAGGGCCTGATGAGCGGCGCCGAATGGCGCCGGAAGACCGAGGAGCTTGCCCAGCGGCGCGCCTCGGGCGAATTCGAGATCGACCGCGTCGTTTCCGGCGAGGTGGTGGGGGATGCGAACGCAGGGTTCTTTCTCGTCCGTACGGAGTTCCCCCTCGACACGGCGCATGGGAACGTCACGCTGGGCGAGGCCCTGCTGGCGCTCCCCGAGCATGTGGCGCTGTCGGCAAACGACGCGGATTTGCGGGACTTCGCCCCCGAGACGGCCATCTTCCTGGACACCGAAACGACCGGGCTTGCGGGCGGGTCGGGAACCGTGGCGTTTCTGGTGGGCGCCGGCTATTTTGACGGCGCCGTGTTTCGGCTGGAACAGGCGTTCATGCGGGATTTTGACGATGAGGAGCCCATGCTGCGCTACCTTGACGGTCTGTTCACGGGGCGCGATGCCGTGGTGACCTATAACGGGAAGAGTTTTGACATCCCATTGCTTCGGACCCGCTTCATTCAGAACCGCATGCCGTTCCGCCTAGATGCGGCGCTCCAGTACGACCTGCTGCATGCGGCGCGGCGCTTCTGGAAGCGGCGGCTTGGGGATTGCGGGCTGACGAACATCGAGCGGGAAGTGCTGGCGGTGCGGCGGCACGGGGACGTCTCCAGCGCGGAGATCCCGGAGATCTGGTTGAACTACCTGCGTACCCGGGATGCCCGGGCGCTTGAGGCGGTCTTCTACCACCACCGAATGGACATTCTGTCGCTGGCGGCTCTGGCGGGCCGCTTGTCCCAGAGCCTCAGTCTGCCGCAGGGCACGGGGTTCGCGCATGTGGAAGACCGGCTCTCGCTGGTACGGCTGCATTTCCTGCAGAAGCACTACCGCGACGTGACGGACCACGGTCGCCGCCTGCTCGAGGAAGAGGCGGAACCGGCCATTCGCTGCGAATGTCTGTATCTGATGGGGATGGCCTGCAAACGTCTGCAGCAGTGGTATGACATGGAGGAAGCCTGGACCCTGCTGCTTACGGAACGGCCGGGCGACCTGGTGGCGCGGCTGGAGCTCGCCAAACATCTCGAGCACCGCGCGCGCAATCTGCTGGAGGCGGAACGCCTGTGTGCGGAAACCGTGCAGTTTCTCGAAACGCGCAGTGCCCTTGGGACGGACGAGCTTCCGTTGGGTCTGGAAGACTTCCGGGCGCGGCTCGAGCGCATCCGGCGGAAGCTCGGCAGAGAATAGGCGTACGGCCCGGTCATTCCGCCGGAGCGGCGCCGGCGGGAATGCGGTCAAGAACGGGCCGGAGGAGGTTTGTCCACACCACATAGCCTTCGTGGTTGAGGTGCAGGCGATCCGGGAGGAAGTAGCGGTCGTCGGGTTTCCCCTCGGCATTGAGCAGGGGCGTGTTGACGTCGAGGAAGGTCACCCGCGGGTCGGTTTGAGCGAATTCGGCCATTAACCGGTTGCTCTGTTCCATCTGCTCGTGGCGGTCCCACCGGGCCATGCTGGCCTTGGTGGACAAGACGACGATGGGAGTCTTGGGGTGGGCGTGATGGATCACGCGCACCAGGGCCTTCATGTCCGCGGCGACCCATTCGGGCGATTTCCCGCGGGCGATGTCGTTGTCACCGTCGTACAGGACCACGGCGCGCGGCCGCAGGGGAAGGATGATCCGGTCCGCATACGACAGGGCATCAAAGTACTCGGAACCGCCGAATCCGTGATTGACCACGGGAAGCCCGGGGAAATACTCGGTCACCTTCCATCCGCGGATGGAAGAGCTCCCGACAAACAGGATGGGATTTGCGGGGACATTGGGGAAGTTCTTTTCCATGGCCTGAATGTCGTTTTCCCAGCGTGCCAGCTCCCAATGCGCCACCACGACGGTCTCGGGCAGCGTGCGCTTCTCCGGGGGGACCTGGAACCGGATAACGCCGTTTTCACCGGACACAAACGGGACGGCTTCTCCGGACGGAAGCATTGAGAGGTTGTCCGGGGGCAGCACGAACCGCAATTCGACATCTCCCTCATGGTTTGGAGGAATGTGCGCATGCCAGTCTTTTCCCCGGACGGTCACGGGAACGTTGGCTCGATCATCGCCCGGCGACGGAAACGTCTGAGGCTCGGCGCCCGCGGACAGGCACGAAATCACGAACAGAATCAGGCAGCGAGACCGCATGCTTGTTCTCCCGGTACGGTTGATGGTTCTGGGACACCGAGCATAGCATGATTCCCTGGCTCTTTTCGCCGGGGGGGGAGCGCAACGCGCCAGAACGCCAGCGGAACGCGTCCGGCCGGAGTGTCAACGGCCGGCGAGTTGGTCGTAAGCGTATTGCAGGCACGCTTCCGTCATACTCCAGCCCATGCACGGGTCGGTGATGCTGATGCCGTATTTCAACTGGCTCTTGTCCGCGGGAATGGGCTGATTGCCCGGATTGAGGTTGCTCTCGAGCATCATGCCCATCAGCGAACGCGTGCCTTCGGCCCGCTGGAGGGTCAGATCGCGGAGGACCTTTTCCTGAAGTTCATAGCGGCGGGTGCTGTTGTCGTGGCTGCAATCGATCATGATCCGCGGTTCGAGCCCGGCGGCGCGCATCTGCTCTTCCGCGAGGGCCACGCTCACGCGGTCGCAGTTCGGCCGGCCTCCGCCGCCGCGCAGGATGATGTGGCCCCAGGGATTGCCGAGGGTGCGGACCACGCAGGTCTGGCCATCCTGGTCGATGCCGAGGAAATGATGGGATTGACGGGCGGAAAGCAGGCCGTTGATGGCCACTTGAAGGTTGCCGTCGGTGCTGTTTTTGAACCCTATCGGCATGGAGAGGCCGCTGGCCATCTCGCGATGGGTCTGGGACTCCGTCGTGCGCGCGCCGATGGAGGCCCAGGTGATCAGGTCCGCAATGTACTGCGGCACGATGGGGTCGAGGACTTCCGTGGCCGTCGGGAGGCCCATGCCCGCGATATCGAGGAGCAGGCGGCGGGCGATGTGCAGGCCTTTTTCGAGATTGTAGCTGCCATCGAGGTCCGGGTCGTTGATGAGCCCCTTCCATCCGGTGGTGGTGCGCGGTTTCTCGAAATACGTGCGCATGACGATGAGCAGGCGTTCCTTGTATTGCTCGTGGGCCTGATAGAGGCGGCCGGCGTAGTCGAGAGCCGTGCCGGTGTCATGAATCGAGCAGGGCCCCACGACCACAAGCATGCGCTCGTCTTCACCGGCAAGAATGCGCACGACGTCTCCGCGGCCTGTCATGACCGTTTCCTGCACGCGCTCGGACATGGGCAGGGACCGCTTGATCTCCTTCGGGGAGACCAGCGGCAGCAGTTCCGCCACGTGCGCGTCGTGAATTCGCTCAAAGATCCGTTTGGTATGGTCTGGTTTCATAAGGCTGGCGTCTCGTAGTACCCGCGTTCAAGTGCAGCACACCGTGCGGCGCTATTATGGCAGGAGAGGCGGGCAGGTCACAACCGGCGGTGTATCCACGCGCAGATCCCCTGGAGCACGGCGTTGGCGTCGAGGTCGTGCCACAACTCGTGATACCCGCCTTCGCAGACCTGCAGGGTCTTATCCGGCCCGGCGTACGCGTCGAAGAAACGCCGGCTTCCGGAGAGGGGCACGATGCGGTCCTCGCTGCCGTGCACGATATAGAGCGGGAGGGCCAGGCGGACGGCATCGCGAAAGGCGTCGGCGATGGCCTGTTGCATCTGGCTTCCGGTGCGGGCGTGGACGTGGCCATGGTAGCTCAAGGGATCGGCCGCGCCTTCCTCGACGACGTCCGGGCGGTGGGACAGGCCGTCAGGCGCTACCTGGCTCACGGGAAACCAGGGGGCCACCTTCGCAATATAAGGTCCCAGCACCAGCAGGAGTTTGGGAATGCTCTCCGAAAACCCCAGGAACGGACTGCACAGCATCAGCCCGGAAAAACGAGGCTGGCGCGTTTGAGCGTAGCGGACGGCAATGAGCCCTCCGAAACTCTGCCCCAGGAGGAAAACGGGCGTCTCCTGGACATCCGGCTGTATGTGGCTCAGGAAGAGGTCCAGATCATCAAGCAACACGCGGTAATCGGCCACATAGGCGCGCCGGCCGTCCGAACGGCCGAATCCGCGCTGGTCGTAACTGTGGACCGCCAGTCCCGCGTCGTTCAGGGCCTGCGCGAGTTCCCCGTAGCGGCCGCAATGATCGCCGTATCCATGGATCAGCACGACATGGGCCTGTGGTGAACCTGGAGGGTTCCAGAGGCGTGTATAGAGCCGCAGGCCGTCGGGGGTGGTAAAGGAATCCGGGTATGGCATGGATCAGCTTCCTTCGTCGCGCGCTTGGCGTTCACGGGGCCAATGGGCGAGGATAAACGCACGGGCCTCATCCGGCGTGGTGAGCCGGCCGTCCAGCTGAAGGTCCTCGACGTGTTTCAGGATTTTCGAGAACAGGGGCCCGGGAGGATAGCCGAGCGCGATGAGGTCGTTCCCTTGTACCAGGGGCTCGGGTCGCAGCGACTCCGGGGGCAGTTGGGCCTGGTAATTCTCCACCCACACGACCGTATCCAGGTTGCCATGGCTGGCCAGGCAATCGATGCGGCACAATTCCTTGAGTTCCTCGAACCCGTCCGCCCGGATTGTCCGCTTGCGCTTGCTTTCCCGCATTTTGGGGATGTGCTGGAACCGCATGTGCTGCGCGACGAGCCACACCACACGCTCGGTATCGCGGCGGGGCAGGCGAAGGCGTTCGCAGACCTCGCGGGCGATAATCGCGCCCGCCTTGTCATGGTCGTTAAACCGGATCCGGTCGGTCCGCGTCTGGGTGGCTGGCTTGCCCGCATCGTGGAGCAGGACGCCCAGCGCGAGCGCGGCGCTGGGATGGTTGAGGAGGTCGAGCATGAGCAGGGTATGCGTGAATACATCGCCCTCGGGATGGAACTCGGGCGGCTGGGCGACGCCCTTCATGGCCGAGACTTCGGGAAGAATCTGGTGAAGCAGACCGGTATCGTCAAGCATCTCGAAGGCGCGTCGGGTGCCGCCCTCCGTCAGCATTTTGAGCAATTCATCGCGAATGCGTTCGGCGCTCGTCAACGTGATCCGGGGCGCCGATTCCCGTATGGCCTGATAGGTTTCGCGTTCGATGGCGTATCTGAGGCGCGCCGCAAAACGGATCGCACGCAAGAGGCGGAGATGGTCCTCCTCAAACCGTTCCCGGGGAACACCGACGGCGCGGACCAGCCCCGTGCGGAGGTCGTCGAGACCGCCGACGTAGTCCAGCACCTTACGGTCGACCGGATCGTAGAAGAGGGCGTTGATCGTGAAATCGCGCCGGCGGGCGTCCTCTTCTTCGCCGGTAAAGGCGACGCTGCATGGATGGCGGCCATCGTGGTAGGGTCCGTCTTTCCGGAACGTCGTGACCTCGAAGGGGCCTTCGGGCAGCAGGACCACCTGGACGCCGAACGCCGCGCCGATGTCGATGGTGCGTTCGAACAGTTGGGCGACCTCGAAGGGCCGGGCATTGGTGGCGATGTCGAAGTCCCTCGGGGGGGTCTTGAGGAGCATATCGCGCACGCAGCCGCCCGCCAGGAGGGCGCGAAAACCGTGGCGGCGCAAGGTGGAGCAGATCTGTTCGGCCGCGGCCTGACGCTTATTCATCAGGCGAGGGCCCGGGAGGTTCGGCTGCGGGCGGTGGAGCGGCGGGCCGCCGGCGGCGGTGCTCGCGAACCGTCAACGCAATCAGGCCGGCGACGCCGAGGCCGGCGAACGCGGCGAACTGGTAAAGCCAAGCCCGGTCGCCCGGGGAGGAGAAGACCGCCTGCAGGATGGCCAGTGCCAGAACGAGGGATGCCGCCCAGCGGTAACGGGCCTCAAAGAAAAGGAAACTGAGGGCAACGCCGGTCAGGCCGTGCGCGAGCCAGTACAGGGCCAGGGTCTCTTCGGGGGCCCATTTGTTGAACGCGAGGAGGCCCAGCCCGCCGCCGGCCGCGACGAGGAGCGTGCGGAGGGTGTCGTCCATCCGGTGGGCAACGGCGGGGCGTTTGTGGGCAAAGTAGATCAGGCGTTCGGACACGGCGTACGCCACCAGAAACGGTACCAGGTAGAAGAGAAACGCGGGGCCGTCCAACAGGGCTGCCGCCGGGTCGTACAGCAGATTGGAGAAGTAGGCGGCGCCGATCCCGAACAGCGCGATGCCCGCGATCTTGAGCCCGGGGAACGGCAGCACGAGCGCGAACACCAGGAGCACGGTGCCGATGGCGTTGTAGGTCGCGGGGATGTACACGGCGCCGTATTTGTACGCCATCAGCGTGGCGATCATGTAGGTAGCGCCCAGGTGTGGGAGCGGGGCAACGAGGTTGTGTTCCCAGGCACGGTCGTCCCCTACGCGTTTCAGATAGCGTTCCCAGAGCATCCCCGCCAGATACGTGTAGAGCGCCAGCAGGATGGTCCCATAAGCGTACCCGCCGCTCTGCTCGAATCCGGATTTGTCGACCAGGAGGAAGAAATGGAAACTGACATGCGCGGCGACGAGGAGGAGCACGGCGCCGACTTCCAGTTGCGGGGCCGATGCGAGCACACCGGCGATCGCGAGGGCCAGACTGAGCGCTCCCAGAAGATACGGGAGGTCGGGCTGCTGGCCGCGGTCGGCGATCGTCAGCGTCATCAGGATCAGGGCGCCCACGGCGGCATACAGCATAGCGACGGTGGCGCTGGGAGGGTCAAGGATGGAATCGGCAAGAAACCACTGGCCGCTGCGGTGGCGTTTTCGCGGGGGGCGGCGGCGTGTGGCCCGCTCGTAGTAGATGGCGATCAGGAAGAACACCAGGGCGGGACCGGCGCAGCCCAGCCAGCGTGCGGGCATGGCGTGCGCTCCCAGGAACGCGTATCCGGGCGCTTGAACGCTGAGGAACGCCCCTCCCGCAACCACGAACAACAGCAGGATGCTGCCCGCCTTGAGGATGACCGCGCCGGTCTGCTGATAGAACACGGCGAGCGCGAAGCAGGTCAAGGCAAGGGCCGGCCACAGCGTGACTCCCGGATAGAGTGAGATCATCGCAAGGACGGCCATCACAAACGCCTGGGCGATATACGCCTGGAAGAGGTAATTCCGTCTGGAGCCGCGGGTCTCGGCCAGGAGGGCCAACGTGGCGAGCACCACGGTAAAGGCGAGTCGGAATATCCACGCGTGAGGCGCGTGGAATGTCTGAATGCCTGACCAGACGGCCGGGAAAAACAGCCCCGAATTCAGGAGCGACACCAGCAGCATGCCCCGGGACCGGATGTCCTCCCGCCGTACGTCGAGAACGGTGGCGATGCCGAGCGCCACGAAGGCAAGCGCGAGCGCGCCGCGCGACAGCCAGAAATACGTCTCGGGCGCGACGGCGATGCCTTGCGGCTGGAAATACAGGAAGGGGAGAAAGGTGCCGTACACGCCGATCAGGACGATCCACACGAGAAACCGCCAGTGGAAGCGTGCGTGCAGGAGGACGGCGGTTGTCGATGCCAGGGCAAGGCCGCCCAGAACGTAGGCGAACCGGGACATCGCAGGCACCTGATCGGCCGCGAGCCCCAGCGTGTAGTACACGATCGACCAGGCCATGACGGCCGCGACATGGCTTCGCCGCCAGGCCACGATGACGGTCATCGCCAGAATGGCCGTGAACAGAATCGGCAGGGCGTTCCATAGCTCTGTGAACAACTGGAAATTCGGGACGAAGAACACGGCGTAGGTCGTGAAATAGCCCGTTGCGAGGCCGGCGCCCAGGGCAATACTGGCCAGAAAACTGCGCCGGTCGGGGAACGCCGCTCCCAGCAGGAGCAGGAGGGCGGCCAGGCTGTAGGCGACCAGGGCCTTGCTCCGGGGGTCGAACGCCGATGCGCTGGTGCTCTTGCCCGCCGCCAGGATGATGGCCACGGTCACAAAGACCACCGCCAGCCGGCTCGCCCAGAGCCTCCAGGCTCGGGCTTCCGCCGGCGGGACGGAAGGGGGCGTGCCGGGTGATGCGGACCGGGCCGGGGCGGACGCGGGCACGCTGGGGCCCGTCACCTGCGGCGGGCGCGTCCCGCGAAGCCGCTGCAACTCGCGGGTGAGCCGCGAAACCTGGGATTCCAGTTCCTGTATGCGCTTATCGGCGTCCACACGCGATCTCGATTCGTTGATCCAGAGGACACGGCATTGGAGACTCCGCCCCACGTGCGCGGGTCCCTGTTGCGGCTATTGTATCGGCAGGAGTCCGGGCATTCCAATGGGCAGGACGCTGGCACCAGATGCGACGGCTGAAGGGCTCCTGATCGCCGGGTGCTGGAAACCACGGCCATTATAGTTCCAGAGCATGGCGGTCCACCTGGTCCACCCTGTCCAGTGAAAAGGCGGCCTGCCCTTCTCTCGTGCCTCAGTTGGCCCCTGGTTCCACCGGCAATCCCGTCTACATCGCGCCTGCACTCCAATCCGCAGCGGGATGAGGAATTGATATGCCGATCCTATCAATCTATACTTTCGGCCAAATTTCCTGTTCCGGCGCCCTGCCGATAGAGTATGGCATTACCTTTTCGCGGGTCACCGCTCGAAGGTCCAGAGAGAGAGCATGCGTAAGGTTCTGTTTCCCAACGGATCGATTGTCTTTGTCGTTGCCATTGCAGGCGTGTGGTGCCTCCCGGCGGAGGCCGAGATGCGCGAGCCGGGGTCGATTACGGTTCTGGCCGAATTGGTGGAGCGGTACGCGGACGGGGCGGTCACGAACGCCCTGGCCGCTTCGGCGGGACACCTCGAGGGAGCGGATGGTGACAGCGGGCCGGCCATCTTCCTGCATCCGGCCGGCGCGGACGATGCCGTCCTGAGTTTCAGCGAGATCCCTGTGCCCGGGATGTCTGAGGGGCAACGGTGCATTCTCTATTTCCAGGTGGGATTCCGGCCGGGATTCGACTGGAACGCAACACCGAACACGCCCAACGGCGTTCGCTTTTCGGTGTTTATTGAAGGAGAATGCGTTTTTGAGGAAGCGGTGGCGGAGTCGGGCTGGAAACCCCGGTGCGTCGACCTGACTCCCTGGGCTGGCCGGTCGATCAGCATCGAATTGCATACGAATGCAATCGCGGGCAATTCGAGCTACGACTGGGCGCTCTGGGGAGATCCCCTGATTCTGGACCTCTGGTCCGCGCCGGAGCTCTCGACTCTGCCCGCGGAGGCCCGAGGCCTGGCGCTGGTCGAGGTTGTCTGTGAACAGTCGGCGAGGGTTGTGCTCCGAAACGGGAGCCGCCCCGTAACCGCCGCCCTGGAACCGGGAACGCAGCTTTTCCCGCTGGCGTTCGATGCGTTTCAGGCGCCGGCGATGGATGTTGAGACCGGCGTCGCGGCTATCGCAAACGTTTACGCGGGGGTCTACCTTCCCGAGCTGGAAGTCGTGGCCACGGAACTGAGTTCTCCCCTGGTGACGGCGGGAAAACCGTTCAGCATCATTCAGCGAGTCCGCAACACGGGCCGGGGCGCGCACACCCGCCGCGTCTTGTGGACGTTGCGTGCAGACAACGGCCGGGACGTAGCCGAGCTCGGCGCTGGCGCGACCGAGGCGCTTCCGGTCGACCGGCTTCTGCCCGGCGAAGAGACTACCCTGGCCTGGCGCGGTCTCGTGGCGCAATCGCCGGGGGAATGGCAGCTTGAGGCCGGGGCGAAACTGCGCGTACATGTCTTTCCGGAGGAGCGGATCCCCCCGCATCCGCGCACCGAGGAGCCGGTCGTCATCGTTGAGCGGAACGGCGACATTCGCGCCGTCGTGGCCAATGCCTGGTCGCGGCTCGCGCTTGTGGTGGACGAGACCGGCGCGGCGTATGCCATGGCCGACACCTGGGACGGCGCCGGGTGGCGCCGGGTGGCGTCGTTGTATCCGCTGTGCCGTCTGATGTTGCGCCATGCGGATGGTTCGCTCGAAGAACTGCGGCTCCAGATCAGTAACATTCACCCGTTGCGGTCGACGTGGCTGTGCATTTACGGGATTGGCGAAAGCGAGACCGGCCTGTCCTGGCCGATCCTTCTGATGGCGTATGCCGAGGCCGACAGCGCGCGCATCCACCTCGAAGTGGAGACGATCGCGCCGGAAGACGCCGGGATTGCGGCGTTTTCGCTGCCGCAGGTGCTGGCGGGAGACCGTGCGTTTGGCGCACGGAAAAGTTTCGCGCTGTTTCCTGGACTGGAGTATCTCGAGGGGGACGAACCCTCGTCGTCGACGCGCGATCTCGCGCCTCCTCTGCACGACCGCCGCGTGCCGGCCGCACACAAGGTCACGACCCCGCTCATGGCCGTGCAGGGGGATGACGCGCTGGTGGCGCTTCTGTGGGACGCGCAGCAGGAATGGGCCCCTGGATTGCGGCGTCCCGCGGCGCGGTTCGAGGCCCCGGCCTGTGACGCGGGCATGGAATACAGCCACATGTCGCTGTTTGCGCCGTCCGTAGGCGACTATGTGCGTGAAAATCACTGTGAAGCCGTGGACAGCCCGTTCCCGATCAAGAAGGGCCAGCGTCTGCATCTCGAGGCGTGGCTCGTGCTCGATCACCGGGCCCGTTATGGGGCGGACAGCATAGTTCATGGGCCGCATTCCGGCGGGCTGGTGCTGCAGGCCATGCAGCAGTGGTTTGAACTGTTTGGCCTGCCGGGTCCGGGTACGCCGCCCAGGGACTGGGAGGAAGAGAAGGCGCTCTGCCGGGAAGCCTATTTCAAATCGGTGTGGCACGAGGACCCCGCGGGTTGGAGCCATTGCCAGGGGTGGCCCAGCGGACCGTCCGTCGGACATGCGGTGCCCCTCATGCTGGACCTGGCGTCCGGAGTCGCCCCCAGTGTTGCGCCTGAGATTGAGCGGCGCATCGACTCAGTTGCCCGGCGCGCGCTCGATGAACTCGGGCCGCTGCAGCTCTGGACGCCGTCCGGGTGCCACATCCTGTGCGGCGAATTCCCGTTTCTGTATGGGTATCTGGCGGAATCGCTCAAGGGCTTCAAGGACAGCGCCCGCGCTCATCTGGGGGCCCGGAAAGACGGGATGTGGGTGTGGGAAGCCGC
>JAAYAQ010000249.1 GCA_012719295.1 Candidatus Hydrogenedentota bacterium
ACCGACATCGTGATCGAGGGCGACCCGGACGGCCTCCGCACCGGCGTGTCGTGCCTCGCCGAGATCATCGTCGAACGCTACAGCGACGCCCTGTATATCCCCGTACAAGCTGTCGTCCGCGTAGCGGGCACGCCCACCGTCTATGTGGCAAAAGGCAACAGCGTCGCCCCGCGCGATGTGGAACTCGGCCTCGACAACAACCGCATGGTGCACATCCTGAGTGGGCTTGAGCAAGGGGAATCCGTCCTGCTGAACCCGCCGCTCGCCATTGACAAGCACGAAAACGGCGAAGGGCCGCTGGACGAGTTCCCCGCCGAAATCACGGAACCGGCTGCGCCGGCCAGCGCCGAACCCGCGGCCGAAACGGCGCCCGCGCCGAAACCGGAACCGGAACAGGCGCCGGCCGCTGCCGAAAGCACCGATGCGGATACCATGCGCGACCGCTTCCGCAATGCCTCGCCGGAGGAGCGCGAGAAGATGCGCAAGGAAATGGAGGAACGCTTGCAGAACATGTCTCCCGAGGAACGGGAACAGTTCATGCAGCGCAGGGGCCGGCGCGGCGGCGGACGGCCCGCCGAGGGGGCGCCTGAGAACCCGTGACACCCATTCCTACCCAGCCCGACGCCGGCACGGACGTTATCCGCCTCGAGCACGTTAGCAAGACCTACACGGTCGGCGAGCAGGAAGTGCATGCCGTGGATAATGTCTCCCTCGCGTTTGCCCCCGGCGCCTTCTGCGCCGTGATGGGCCCGAGCGGCTCGGGCAAAAGCACGATGCTCAACCTCCTCGGATGCCTCGACCGCCCTTCCTCGGGTTGTTATATGATCGCGGGCGAGGACGTCAGCAAACTGGACGACGACCGCCTGAGCGACATCCGTCTCAAGCATCTCGGGTTCGTGTTCCAGAGCTTCAACCTCATCCCTCAGTTGACCGTGCTCGAGAACATCGCCCTGCCGCTGTTTTACCTGGGGTGGAGTACGGAAAAAAGCGCGGCACACGCCGCCGAACTGGCCGAAACCGTCGGTCTCTCGCAACGGCTGCGTCACCGCCCGACCGAATTGTCCGGTGGGCAACAGCAGCGCGTGGCCATTGCGCGCGCGCTCGCCAACGACCCCAAAATCATCCTCGCGGACGAGCCGACCGGCAACCTCGACACGTCTACGGGGGATCAGATCATGGCGCTCCTGTGCGACCTGAACCGGCAGGGCAAGACCATCATCATGGTGACCCACGAACCCAGCATCGCGCTGCATGCAAAACGCCGGATCCACATGCTCGACGGCCACATCGAACGCATCGAGGATGACGCGTGATGCAGATCTTCAACCTAGCGCGAAACATCCACCTCGGCATCAAGTCGCTTATGCTGCACAAACTCCGTTCGCTGCTGACCATGCTCGGCATCGTATTCGGCGTATCGAGCGTCATTGCCATGCTGTCTATCGGCGAGGGCGCCAGCAAAGAAGCCCTCGAACAGATCCGCAAACTCGGCAGCACCAATATTCTCATCTCCACCATCAAACCCGTCGAAGATGAAGCCGTCGCCAACGTCCAAAGCCATATGAGCATATACGGTCTCCTGTACGATGACGAGCAGCGCATCATCGAGACCTTTCCCGCGGTCCAGCGCACTGCGCCC
Organism: Candidatus Hydrogenedentota bacterium; assembly: GCA_012719295.1. Lineage (GTDB taxonomy): Bacteria > Hydrogenedentota > Hydrogenedentia > Hydrogenedentales > SLHB01 > UBA2224. The sequence goes on from JAAYAQ010000249.1 coordinate 1,640, forward strand.
GTCAAAGAGGTCCGGAAAGAGGGCCGCCTTTACGAACGCGCCCTCGAACTGCGCGTCGTAGGGACCACCCCCGCCTGGTTTGATCTCGTCCAGCGGTCGTTCGTCGCAGGACGGGGCATTTTCCAGCGAGATATCGACACCCACGCCCACGTCGTCGTACTCACCGAGTACGGAGCGCGCAGGCTGCTCGCCACCGAACGCGCCATCGGAGCGCAGTTGCGCATCGGAAGCGAATACTTTGAGGTCGTCGGCATTGTCCA
>JAAYAQ010000250.1 GCA_012719295.1 Candidatus Hydrogenedentota bacterium
CCCGTCTGGCGGTGTCGGTGGGCGCCGCGGAGCGCATAGCCCTGGCCTCGGCGCCCCCCACGCCGCCGCAGTGGCCGTCGCCGGAATATGACCTGTGCGTGCCCGTGTCGCTGCGGAATTTCACGGACGAAGCGGCAGCCCGGCTCTTTGGCCTGGACACGCGGCGCATCGCCAATCAGCAGTTCAAACTCGCCGGGAACTCGTGGGCCGCCGAGGTCGTGCTTCTGGACAGCGACGGGCGTTCCCTGGCCGTCTGGGGCGATTTCAGAGAGGATCTGTATGTGGCCGCGAGCGTCCCTGCCCGCACGGAAAGGTGCGTGTGGCTGTTTTCGCGCGCGTTGCCGGAGGAAGGCCCCGGCGCCGGGCCGCGTGCCGGCGCGCCCAACGCGTTTGCTTCGCTCTCCTCGCGCCCCGAGAATCTGCTTGCCAACGGGAGCATCGAGCAGGGCGAAGGCGAAGTGCCGGACGTCTGGGAATCCAGCGAGGAAGGCCGCACCGACGGCGGCCGCTACCGGATGCGGCGCGTTCCCGGGGGCGTCGACGAGGCCCACAGCCTGGAACTGCGGATTCCTGAGAACACGGAGCACCCCGACTGGTTCGGGTGGCGGCAGCGGGTCGACGTGAAGCCCAACACGCAGTATCTTCTGTCGGGCAGCATCAAGGGGAACGGCCTCGATGCTTCGGCCGCCATTCACCTCCATACGCATCGCGGCGACGGTTCGCTCACCGAAAGCCCGTACGCGTCGACCGGGCCGCACATCGCGGGGACGCAGGATTGGACGGAAACCCGGCTCGTGTTCACCACCCCGCCCGATTGCGCCTATGTGACGCTCCATCTCACCATGAACTGCCATGGCACGCTATGGCATGACGCGCTCACGCTGATTGAATCGGGCCAGGGCGTTCCGGGCGAGATCCTGACCCGCGACGCGCCGGACCGTCTCCACGCCTGGCGCGTCAACCCGCTGATCAAGACCTTCCCGCACGATGTCCGGCCGCCGGACGCGCCCACCGGGGCGGTGGTATACGCCGCCCGCAATACCCGGCAAACGGTTCAGCTTGCGCTGCGGTCGCCGCGCGAGGACCTTGTCCGGGTGGCGGCGTCGCCGTTGACCGGTCCGGAGGGCGCGGTCCTGGCCGCGCCCGCGGTCGCCCTGGCCGAATACGTGCCGATTGATTTTCCGATCGGGTACCACAACAGCACCCGGCCGGACTACTGCCGGCTCCTGCCCGAGCACCGGGGCACGGACGGCTGGCCCGGAGCCTGGCCCGATGCGCTCGTGCCGGTGGACGGGCCCGTGCCCCTCGCGGCCAACCAGACCATCGCACTCTGGTTCGAGCTCGAGGCGCCCGCGGACGCCAGACCCGGCGATTACACGGGGACCGTGTCGTTGCGCGGGGGAGATACCGCGGTTGACGTGCCGATCACGGCCACGGTATGGAACTTCGCCGTACCGGACGCCAAACAGCTGCCCGCATTGTACGACCTGCGCCACGGGCCGGGATGGAACGTGTTTTCCGGGGAAGACCGCCAGGGAAGAATCCGGCAATGGTGCGATTTTCTGGCGCGGTACAACGTTTCGCCGGCCTTGACCATCGAATCGCCCCGATTCGCCCTGGAGAACGGCCGCGTCACCATGGATACCGCGGCGTTTGACGCGTACGCCTCCTATGTTTTCGATGCGCTGAACGTGAACGTCCTGTACACCCCGCACGACTTCTATGCGTGCGGGTGGGCCTACGAGCCGCGCGACTTCCTTGGGTTAAAGGCGTTTACGCCCGAGTACGTGGAGGCGTGGACCAGCGCCTACCGCCTGTTCATTGACCACGTCACCGCGAAAGGCTGGCGCGGCCGATTCGTGCAGTATCTGTCCGATGAGCCGTTTGAAAGCAGCGAGAAGACCATCACCGGGCTGGCCCGGGTGGCCGATATGGCGCGCTCGGTCGCGCCGGATGTGCCGGTCTATTCGAGCACATGGCATTATATCGAAGGGCTCGAAGGGCATCTGACGCTCTGGGGCGTGGGCATTCACGAGAGTTTTCCCCTCGAGAAGATGCGCGAACGCCAGGCCGCGGGCGACCGGTTCTGGTTCACCACCGACGGCCACATGTGCACCGACACGCCGTTTCTCGGCGTCGAGCGGCTCCTGCCGTGGCTGTGCCTCAAGTACGGCGTCGAGGGCTACGAGTTCTGGGGTGTGTCGTGGTGGACCTGCGACCCGCACACGTGCGGCTGGCACAAGTACATCCGCCAGAGCAATGAGGGCCAGGACTACTACTGGGTGCGGTATCCCAATGGCGACGGGTTCCTCGCCTACCCGCCCCGCGATGCCGAAGCCGGGGCGCCCCTGCCAACGATCCGCCTGGTCGCCGCCCGCGACGGCGTTGACGACTATGAGCTGTTCCTCGCACTCCGCAAGCATGCCAGCGCCGGGAATGCGGATGCGCAGGCCGCGCTCGACCGCGTGTTCGCTGCTGTGACCATGACCCAGCCCAACGGCCGCTACTCCACCCGGCTCATGCCCGACCCCGACGAAATCCTGGCCGCGCGCACGCAGGCCGGCAACCTGCTCTCCCGGCTCAATTCCGCGGCGGAAGAACCCGAACGATAGCCCGAGCGCGAGGCCGTCCGGTTCGCGGGCTACACAAAATCCCAGACCGCGCCGGGCGGCTCCTCCTCGTTTTCGGGCGGCACAGACGATGGGGGAGCGGAAGGCGTTCCCGAAATCGCCAGGGACACCGGTTCGCCCAGGAAGAACAGCTCTTCCACGGCCGTCTGGAGTGTCTCGGCAATCGCCAGGCCCAGCGAGATGGATGGATTGAGACGCCCCTTCTCGATGGCGATGATGGTCTGGCGCGTGACCCCGGCCGCGCTGGCCAGGGCCGCCTGGGTCATGCCCCGGCGTTTACGCCATTCCCGGACGCGCGTGTGCAGTAAGCGGCTCGACATGGTCTCAGGGTAGTGGATCTGCCGGGCGTCGTCAAGGCAAAAAGTTAACCATGCTTTACATTTCCCGCCGCACCGCCCGCCGCGTTTCCCCAGATGAGCCGAGCCCCGCGACCCGCC
>JAAYAQ010000251.1 GCA_012719295.1 Candidatus Hydrogenedentota bacterium
GCGGGTGACTGCCGGCGGCATCCGGGGCTGCCGGGAGGGGCGGCGCTTCTACGCGGAGGCTGTCAGTCGCGGGCCCGGCGGGTGGCGCGCGCACAGAGCCCGAGAAGTCCGGCGCCGAGGAGCAGGCAGGTGGACGGTTCCGGGACGATTTGCGGCGGAATTTCGCTCGGCAGGGAACGCGGAGTCGGTTGGGGCGCCTGGTTGATCTCGTACGTGAGCGTCGCGTCGTAGAGGTCCGCGGCGAGTGCCGGTGTGCCGTCTCCTGCGCTTGAGAAGAACGTAAAGTCGCTCATGCCGAACGTCACGCCGAGGTCGGGCACGGGGATCAGGCCTTCGGCTGCGAAGCAGGCGCCCTGCCAGTCAATCACCCAGAAGGCATCCAGATAAGTCGGCGGACGCAGCCCGCTTTCCACGTCCAGGGCAACATTTCCGGTCGCGATGGTGTATTCGCCCTGGTCGGTGAGCAGGTCCAGTGAGAAACTGGCCGTTTCCGCATGATATTCCGGTCCGGTGTATTCCGCGCCAGCGGGTCCACTATAGAAGAAGTACGGGAGTGCCAGATTGAACTGCAGCCAGACAGAAGACAGGCCGAGCGCATCCTGCAACTCCGGAATAGCGCGGGAAAAGGTGTCGCCGTCCCACGCCGCATAATAGCCGCTGACGTCGATGCTGTCCGCGGCGGCGGGACCGGAAAGCCCGAGTACGACACTCGCGCAGACGAGCAGGCAGGCGAACCGTGAAACCATCATTTCTCCCCTTGTGTACCCTGCGGGGCGAATTCCCCTGACGTCCAGAGATGAGCAAGATCCGGGCCAAGTCGAACGTGTTGCGAGAACATGCGTTATGGGGTTTTACATGGGGTACGGGACCGCCAGGAGATCAAGAGTTAGTCAGAAGTGACGTTTATTTGTCATTTCAGAACGGTGAACAGGCATTCTCCCCGGGGCTTCAGGCGTGGCTGATGTTGCGGGGCATGGCCAAAGGTCTGTCCGAGGCGGCATTGAATGCCGGGGCGAGGCGCACGTGCGTTTGCCTTCCCGTTCGACGGGCACGGGGTCAGTTCCGGGAGTGACTCCGGCTGGCCCCGGTGCGGACATGGGTGGTGCTGCCTGGAGCCCGGCCCGGGGTTCTGTCCGGCCCGAGGTCGAGATACTCGCCCCAGGAGAGCACGACAGGGGTGCCCTTCTGGAAGAGGTGTCTGGTCATCATCAGGTTGGCGGTATAGGTGCCGGTGGCGCCGCCGGGCTTGCCGGCAGACCGGTGGGTGAATTCCCAGACATGGCCGATGGCCCAGACAGGGGAGAACAGGGCGTCGATTTCCCGGGCGGTATTGACGCCCCGCCAGAATCCCGGGGAACCGGTGACCAGGTCGACGTGACGGCCGTTCGCGGCCATGATCTGGAGCCAGCCGTAGAGGCGCAGGCCGCAATTGATGTCGCCCTTGCTCAATACGCCCGTTCCGCCGGGCGTGGTGATGAGGTACGCGTTGCAGGGCGTGCCGCCGGTGTGTGCTTCATTGTCCCATTGATAGTCGTGCAGGACGTCGACCGTCAAGACGCCTACGGTATGGGGTTTGGCCAGGGTCTGTTCGAGGACGATGAGCCGGCCGGCCCAGGGCTCGTCCTGCCAGTGCTCCCTGTTGCTGGCAGTGACGACGACGGTCTTGCCGCTTTCACACAAAGTCTTTGTGATTTCGTAATCGACGTGGTCGTGATGCTCGTGGGTATGGAATGCGATGTCGACCAGGCGGGCCAGACGCGCGATGTGCTCCGGCGTCATGCCGAACCGAACAGCTGCGTCGGGGCCGGTTCGGGACCTGTCTTCGTGGGGGCCCTGGTCAAGGTCGATGGCGAACACGGTTTCGGGCGTCTGCACAATGACTGAGCTCGAATAGAGTTGAAACAAGCGGATACCTTTGGCGGGCGGCTCCGACTCCAGGGCGTCAAGCGCGCGGTCCACCGCGCGGTGGTAATAGGCAATGACGTCGGGCGCGCGCTCCGAATCGGGTTGCATGAGGCGTTCATCCAGCGCTTTCAGGGCGACATGGCGCGCATCCGTGTGTTCCTGCGCCGGCGGGTTGGCCAGGATGCCCTGCCACAGGGCGTCCGGGGTCTGTGCAAGCGCACCCGAAGCCAGGCACAACGCCATTCCTGCTGCGAAAAATCTTGCCACGTTCATGCCACCCGATTCCTTCAGCCTGGGTGTTATCCCTGAGCCACGCGTTCTCGCGGAATGCCATCGTTCCGTGCCGGGCCTGTTGTAGCAGCTTGCGGCGGCCGGTGTCCAGCACGCAGGACCGGTGGCAGGGCCTCACGGCCTCAGGGACCGCAGGAATTCCCAGGCTGTGCTGACGAGGCCGTTCACGCCATCGCGGAAGGGGGCGTAGGCGATGTACACGATAACGAGGGCGAGGAGGCCAAAGAACTTCCAGTGGTGGGTGGTTTCGCGGAAGGCGCTTGCCAGAAACCGGGCCGAACGGCGCGTGGCGCGCACCGCGACCTCGCCGGTCTGGCGCAGAAGCCAGGCGGCGTCGCTCTCGCTGGGCAACCCGTGACTGCGGTTCGCGAGGCCGTCCGGAGAGCACTCGAGCGCGAGCAGGGTGTTGCCGACCTGAAGCAGTTCGCCGTCGCGCAGGATGCGCGAGTACAAGATGCCGACCCGTGCCTTCCCGACAAATACCGGGGCGCTGCCGATGCTGCGGACGCGGTATCCGTCTGACACCACGGTGATGCGGGCGTGATAGGGTTCAATGGCGTTGTCGAGCCGGAGGTTGATGGCGCATTGGGGATCCCGGCCGATATAGACGGGCGAGCGGGCGATGGGGAATTCCGCGCCGTCTTCCGGGCCGTTCACAACCACCAGATAATCGGGATGACCGGCGTTTTTCATCGCGGATAGACCTTTGTGGGAGCCGACCACTTGCCTTTGCGGATGACCAGCTCATCGTTCTCAACCAGTACGTCGATAATGTCGCCAGGCTGAAAGCGGCCCTGAAGTATCAGTTCGCTGAGACGGTTGACCAGCAGGCGGTCAAAGGTGCGCTGAAGCTCGCGCGCGCCGAACTCGACGCTGTGTCCGTGACGGGCCAGATACTCGTAAGCGCCCTGATAGACATGCAGACGCAGCTGCTGGTCGCGCAGTTGCGTGCGCAGGAGGCGCATCGAAAGATGGAGGATTTCGCGAACGTCCTCAAACAATAAGGGATAAAACGGCACGATTTCGTCGATGCGGTTGATGAATTCAGGACGGAACTGCAGCCGGAGGGCGTTCAGGAGCGCCTGGCTGTCCGTGCCGGCTTCGGGGGCTTCCAAAACGTCCGCGCCGGCATTGGAGGTCATCACGATGATGCAATGCTTGAAGCTGACCTCGCCCCGCTGGCCGGCCCGGAGCCGGCCCTCGTCCAGGACCGGAAGGAGCACATCAAACACGCGCGGGTGGGCCTTCTCGATCTCGTCAAACAGCAGCAGGGAAAACGGCTTGTTGCGGACCGCCGCCGTGAGGCGCCCTTCCTGCTCGCTTCCCACGTATCCGGGGGGCGCGCCCAGCAGTTTCGCCACCGAATGCTCTTCGGTGTATTCAGACATATCGAACGTGATCAAATGGCTCGATGACCCGAACAGCAGTTCGGCCAGGGCTTTGGCCATCTCGGTCTTTCCCACGCCGGTCGGGCCCAGAAACAGCATGACCGCGTCCGGTCGCTGCGGGTTGGAGAGGCCCGCCCGGGATTTCTTCACGGTCGCCACAATCTTGCGTATCGCCGGGTCCTGCCCGATGATGCGCCGTTTGAGGTCCCGCTCAAGGTTGCCGAGTTGACGGCGTTCTTCGGCGGTGATCTCCTCAATGGGCACGGCGCTGATCCGGCTGATGACCTTGCGCACCTCGTGCGGGGTGACTTTGTCGGTGATCTCGGGCGGGGGCAGGCCCTGCGATTTTGCCCGCTGCCGGAGCGCCACGGCTTTGAGGCGAAAACGCGCACAGGCCTGGTCGAGGGCGTCGATGGCCTTGTCGGGGAGTTGGCGGTCGGGGATGTACCGCTGGGAAAGCCGAACGGCCGCCCGGATGGCCCGCCGGCTGATTTTGACCTCGTGGTGGCGTTCGAGGGACGGGCGAAGCGACAGAAGCACCGCGCAGGTGGCCTCTTCCGACAGGGGCTCGATGCGCAGCATCTGGAACCGGCGCTCAAGGGCGGGGTCGCGTGCGATGAACCGGCGGTATTCTTCGAACGTCGTGGCGCCGACGCACCGGAGGTCGCCCCGGGCCAACGCCGGTTTCAGGAGGTTGGCCATGTCAATCGGGTTGTCGTCCGTGGAGCCCGCGCCCATGATCAGGTGAATCTCGTCGATGAACAGGATTACGTCCTGGAGCTTTGCGAGTTCCTGGAGCACGTCGTGCAGACGCTCTTCAAACGCCCCGCGGTATTGGGTTCCGGCCAGCAGCCCCCCGATGTTAAGTTCGAGCACCCGGTATCCGAACAGAACGTCGTCGAGCTTGCCCGCTGCGGTCTCGATGGCCAAACCCTCGGCCAGCTTGGTTTTGCCCACGCCCGGCTCCCCGACGAGGATGGCGTTGTTCTTGGTTTTTCGGGCCAGAATCTGCAGCAGGTCAAACAGTTCCTGCTCGCGTCCGATGACGGGTTCGAGCCGGCCCTCCCGGGCCTCCGCCGTCAAGTCGCGGGTCAGCGCCGCCAGTACTCCGGAAACCCGCTGCCCGGACGGAATCGACTCGTCCTGAAGCGGCTGCGCGGGGTGTGAACCCGACACGGGACCCTGCGGTGAGGCGCCGCCCGGTTGTTCGAGGAGGGCGGCTCGAAGATCCTCAATCATCTCCCCCCGGGGCAGGTGCAGGACATCGACGACCCGGCTTGGCAGGGCATGCGCATCGGCAAGCAGGGCGAGGAGGAGATGACCCGCGGAAGCGCCGGAGACGCCCATGCTCTCGGCCAGCTTTCCTGCGACGGTGGCGGCGCGGGCGGCGCGGGGGGTGAAGAACAATTCCGACAGCGGGGCAGGAACTGTTCCGGGCCAGGGGTGCTGCAAGAGGTCGGAGAGAACCTGGTTGAGGAAGCCGCGGTGTTTGGCGAGAAAGTCACCCGGCAACAAGGCCCCCTTTTCGAGGAGGGCCTCGAACAGGTGCTCGACCCCGACATAGTGCTGTCTCCGGCGCGCACTGAGAGCGGCCGCCTCATCCAGAAGGCTGTTGAGTTCCTGTGACACCGAGACTCGAATCACGGACGGTCCTCACTATCGCAGACTTGCGACTATAACAATATAGCGCAAGGGACGCAGCCGCAAGCGTCAATGTGGCCCGCCTCTGGCCCCAGCGCATCCCGGGAGCCTGCAGAGCGCCATTCAGGGGCCTTGCGTTCTTCCGCGTAGCTATGCTAGTTTTAGAGTTATTAATGCGGGATGCCAAGAGGGGCGGCGTACTTTAACCGCCTGAAGCGTACACAGCCCTGGCACCCGCAATCGCATGCAGGCGCATCGGGAGAACTGGGTGGCTACCATTCTCATAGTGGAAGACGATCAGCGAACAGCCAAGTATATCCAGCAGAATCTCGCCGATGCCGGACACACCTGCATTATCGAGTCCGCGGGCGAGAATGCGACCGAGACGGCCAAAGCGCACGGCTGCGACCTGCTGATCCTCGATATCATGCTTCCGGGGACCTCCGGTTTTGAGGTCTGCCGGCGATTCCGGCGCGATCCCGACCTTTATATGATGCCCATCCTGATTCTGACGGCCATGAAAGGCGATGAAGAGCTGCATCATGGACTGGCTCAGGGCGCGGACGATTACATCGTTAAACCATTCGATATCAATAATTTGATACACCGAATGGAAGCGCTGTTGCGCGTGAGCGCGGACCGGGCCGGGCAGGATCCGGTGGCCAACATGCCGGCGGCTGGAGCGACGAAGCGCGAGGTGCAGCGCAGGGTCAGCCTGCGCGAAAAGTTCGCACTGGCCTACATCGAGTTGCTGCACATTCGCGAATTCGCGCGTCAATATGGCGAGGACTCACGGTCCAAGGCCATCCGGCATCTGGGCCGGGCCATTCAGCAGGCGGGGCGGAATTTTCCGGCGCCGTCGTTTTTTTGCGGTCACATGGGCGGCGGGCATTTTGTCTGTGTCTTGCCGCCTGCCAAGGCCAGCGCCTATTGCGACCTCGTACGCCAGGTGTGGGAACAACATCTGGAGCGGTTTTACGCAAGTGTGGGCCACGCACAGGCGTATGCGGCGGCCACGCGCGGCGAATCCAGCTCCCCGCTTCTGGATGTGCTGATTTGTCTGACCTCGCGCGACCCCAAGGAGGTGGGCGCGCCTCACGAGCTGTTTGAGATTCTCTCGCAGCTCCGTGCGAAAGCGTCGGTCGCGCACAAGGGCGGGGTCTATGTCGATCGCCGGGGCGTAAACGAGTAACGGAGCTCCGACCGCCCGGCGGCCGCAGGGCAAGGGTCGTGCCGTCCGCACTCGCCGCTGTTTCCAGCCTGAACGCGATACGCCATGCGCCACTCAGAATTCGGCGGGCTCGGCGTCCTTCTGGATAGCGATGTTGGTGCAGCCTTCGGATTCGAGACCCGTCTGGAGGGCGGTGAGGGCGTCGGGTTCCCCGTGTACGAGCAGGACCTTCTCCGCGCGGTTCTTGAACCGTTTCCCGAAGGCGATCAACTCGGTCCGGCCCGCATGGGCGCTCAATGAGTTAAAGACCTTCACATCCGCCAGCAAGCGGTGTTTCAGGCCGAATATCTTGACCTCCGGTTCACGCTCGACAATTCGGCGGCCGAGGGTGTTCTTTGCCTGGAAGCCAATGATGCAGATGGTGTTGCGCTGGTCCTCGATATTATTGCGCAGGTGGTGCAAGATACGTCCGAACTCGCACATGCCCGACGCGGAAATGATGACGCAGGGTTTCTTCAGACCGTTGAGGCGCATCGAGGCCTTTACGTCGCGGATGTACTCGATGTGCCGCAACTGGAACGGGTCGCCGGATTCCTCCATGACGTTCCGGATCTCGTCGTCAAACGAGTCGGTATGGAGCCGGAACACCTCCGTTACGTTGACCGTCAGGGGGCTGTCCACGAATACCGGCATTTCCGGGATGCGGTTGGCCATTTCGAGGCGTTTCAGGGCGTAGATGAATTCCTGGGCGCGTTCCAGGGCAAACGTCGGCACGATCAGCTTGCCGCCGCGGTCATGGGTGCGGTTGATGGTTTCGGCCAGATCATGGTCCAGCGTCTCGATCGGTTTGTGGTCCCGGTTCCCGTAGGTGCTTTCCATGACCACGACATCGGCGTCGTCGGGCTCCCACGGGTCTTTGAGTATGGCCGCGTTCTTCTGTCCGATATCCCCGGAATAGATGAACCGGCGGCGGGAACCGTTCTCGGAAAACTCGACCAGCAGCATGGCCGAACCCAGTACGTGCCCGGCGTCTTTGAACGTCACCTTGACGCCGGGAACCACCTCGAGGCTGATGTCGTACGGAATGCTGATGAACCGCCGCATGATCTCGCGGACGTCCACATCGGTATACAGCGGAGGGACGAAGGTCTCGTGCTTCTTGGACAGCCACTGCGCGTCCTTTTCCTGAATGTGGGCGCTGTCCAGGAGCATGATGGCGCACAGGTCGCGCGTGGCCGGCGTGGTGAATATGCGCCCCTGGTAGCCATGCCGCGCGAGCATCGGAAGAATGCCGCTATGGTCGATGTGGGCGTGACTCAGCACGACCGCGTCCAAGTCGTTGGGATTAAACGGCAATGTGCGGTTGAGCGCCGCGGCCTCCTTTCGAACGCCCTGAAACATGCCGCAGTCAAAGAGGATCTTGTGCCCGTTGACTTCCAGAAGGTGCTTGCTGCCCGTGACCCCGCCCACGGCTCCGTATGAGGTAATGCGCATGCGATGAATTCCTTTCGTGTAATGGCGCGTGAACGCACGGCCGTCCGCCCGTAGGAATACCACAGATGGGGGGTGGATTCAACGCGCCCCCACAAATTGCCGTTCGTGGTCCGCCTTGCCTCGACCGGGCATTTTCGCTAGGGTGTGCCTTGCTGGTCACTATGTCATCTGCCGTCAACGGAGGTTTCCCATGACTCGGGTGCTCTTTCTTGCCATGACACTCCTATGTTCCATTCGCGCGGGCGCGGCTCCCGAATCCGTGCACGAGCGGGCACAGGCCCGCCGGGACGACTTGGTTCTGGGGGCGTACCTGACGGCCGGGACGGTCGAAGGCCTTTTTGAGCTGGAGCAGGATCCCGTGGCGCTGCTTCGCCAATATGGGTTTACACGCGTCACGGTCGAGGTCTACCGCAGTGGTCAGATCGTTCCGCCCGGGCACCTTGCCCGGGTGCGGGACCATTTCCGCGACCACGGGTTCGAGGTGGTGGGCGGTATCGCCACCACCCCCGGCGGAGAGACGGGCGTCCGCCAGGAGGGGCCGCTGGATTGGTACAACTGGCAAAACCCGAAAACCCGGCAGGATCTCGAAACGGTGATGCGTTCCGTTGCGCCCCTGTTCGACGTGTTTGTCATCGACGATTTTCTCTGCACGGGAGACGTGAGCGAGGAATCCGTGCAGGCGAGAGGCGATCGGTCCTGGAGCCAGTACCGCTGCGAGCTGATGGCCTCGGTGGCCCGCGACGTCTTCATTGCTCCGGCAACGGAGGCGAACCCGGACATCACGATGATCGTGAAATTCCCGCAGTGGTACGACCTGTTTCACGAGTATGGCTATGCGGTTGCCAGCCACGCCGCCCGTTTCGAGCGCGTCTGGGTGGGCACGGAAACCCGTGGCGCGCGCACTCAGCGCTACGGATTCGTCCAACCCTACGAAGCCTTTGTGAATTACCGGTGGATTGCCTCGATCGCCCCGGACAAGACCGAGTCGGCCTGGTTTGACCACGGGGATTGCGATGCGCTGGATTTCGTCGATCAGGCGTATCAGTCTGTCCTGGCGGGGGCGCGAGTGCTCACCGTGTTCAATTTCGCGGACGTCATCGGCGGCCACCCGGGGGACGCTCTGCTGGCGCAGGAATTTGACCGGCTGGCGGACCTTGCCGCGGCGGTTCGCGCCGCCCCTGTGCAGGGCGTCGCCGCGTACAAGCCCGTGGGAAGCGATGCGGGCGGCAACCTCTACCTGATGGATTTCATGGGCATGCTGGGCGTGCCGCTCGTGCCCATGGCGGCGTTTCCCTCCGAGGCGAAGGCGCTGTTCTTGCCCGTGCAGGCCGCCGCGGATCCGGGCGGCTTTTCGAAGCTGCAGGAGTACCTTTCACGCGGAGGGCGCGCCATCGTCACCGCGGGATTCCTGGAGCGGGTGCCCGAGGCCGTCGCTCTTGCGGGCGTTGAGCCTGTCCTGTTCGAGCATATCCAGGCATCCGCCATCATGGCGAACGGCGAACCCGTGCCGGTGCCCCACGGTCTGGATCTGGCGGCGCTGCTGAAACCGGGGGACACGGAGGTCCTGCTGGAAGCCATTGTGGACGCGGCCCCTGTCCCGTTCCTGACCCGGCGCCGCGTGCAGGGCGGTGAGATCTGCGTGCTGAACTGCCACACGTTTTCTCAGGCCGATTTCGACGCGGTGGGCGAGGTGCTTCTGGCGCCGCGTCCGCTGGGCCTGCTCGAGCTGCCGCA
>JAAYAQ010000040.1 GCA_012719295.1 Candidatus Hydrogenedentota bacterium
GAACCCCGCAATTTTGGGCAGGGGATGCAGATTTGTTCAACCCCATTCGGGGTTGGGCCGTTGGGGTTGTCCGGAATCCCGTGTTCACCGTCTACGGGGCTGCCCATCCGGTCCGAACGGGGACACGTTGTCACGCCGCAGACGGCGCTTGGAACATGTCCCCGTTCTTGTCCGGTGTGGGACCGGCGCCCTCGCCGGTCATCCGAACGGGGTTTTCAAACTCGGTGTTCTCTGTGGCCAATCTCTTGTTGTTTCATGCGGGGCCCAGATCGCCTCTTCAGGGCTTGTTTGGGCAGGACAGGTTCCCCGGGGCAGCGCCAGGTGTCGGGTCGGGCCGGTGCTGCGGGGCACGAATGGCCTCACCCCATCGTGGGTTTCTGAAATTCCAGGCCGCAATACAGGCACCGGTAATGTTTTGACGCCGAGACGCGGCCGCATTGCGGGCATTTCACCGGGGTATTGGTGATTTGCCCGTCGGGAACGCCGTCGCGCAGATCGATCTCGCGGACCATGGCCTCGAGGTCCTGATCGGTCAGGCCGACCCGCTCGCGCAGGAGTTCCCACAAGGCCTGGTTCATGAGCATCATGCGCGCGATCTGATGCTCCAGCTCGCGCAGTTGCGCCATGAGTTGCGGCGTCACGTCCTGTTTCGCGCCCGCGGCGCGCTCCAGGCCCCGCATTCCCTCGCTGATCAATCCGCCCATCCAGAAACCCATGCGCCGCCCCTCCACGCTCCGCCTAGTTGCTGCGCTCAAACCGCCCGACAGGATAGCCGTTTTCGTAGGAGATCACATACGCCCCGCCCGGCACCTCGTAGCGGACGGGTTCCCTGCGCTCGAAATCCGCGAGCCCCCCGCGCACCACAAGGCGGGGGCTGCCCGGCGTCAAATACGTGTCCGCGGCATAAAACACGATGCGCGTGCGGTCGCCCATGGCATGGCCCGTGGACGTGAACGTCTCGCCGTCGAGCCTCTCCCGGGTCACCCAGACCGCCTCGACATCGAGCCCCGCCGCTTCCATATTCGCGACCATCTCGCGCGCATCCTGCACGGGACACACATCGTCATCCGCGCCGTGCACCACGATCATCTTCGCCGTGTTCCCGAGGTGTTTCATCGCGGCGAGGTGTTCGGGGTTCCCCGCGTACCGCAACGCCTGCGCGCCATGGCTCAGGTAACGCGGGCTCTCCGGATCCGGACTGTACCGCGCGCTGAGCCGGCTGCCGCCCTCGAGGTTGAACGCGATGTCGTCCGTCAAACGCGCCATCCCGCACTTGTCGATGCAGCACGCAAACGTGCGCGGCGCCAGCTTGTTCGCCATCAGCGTCACATTGCCGCCGCCCGAGCCGCCGGTGCAATAGAGGCGCCCCCGGTGAAACGCCACGCCGCGTTCCTCCAGGCCGTGATACACAAAATACAGCCCCCGCAATGCATCCAGCGCCTGCAGGTACCCGAAATCGTAGGGCGGATGCTCGTCCTCGGATGGACCGCTCTGGAGGTAGTCCACGCACACCGCGACCACGTTGTACCGGTTGGCCAGCTCGACCGGATCCGCCGTGCCCGTATGAAACGTGCCGCCCCAGTTGTGGAGATCAAGAAACAGGCCGGTTTCGGCAGTCACCTGGGCCAGCGCCCCGCCCGGATACCGGATGTAGACCTTCACCTCGCGCGGACCCGGCTGCCGCGGCCACTCCTGCGCGGGGATCAGGCACTCCGCGTCGGTCTCGGGCAGCGCGGGCCAGGCATCCGCCGCTTCGCCATACCCCGGAACACATGCCAGCAGGAGACACCCCACGCCAAACGCAAGCGTACGCATCGTCAGAGCTTTTCCTTCAGTTGAACGCGACCTTGGCGAGATAGATGCTCGTTTTCCCCTCGTGCGACGAGTAATAGCTCACCCACAGCAGGCCATCGTGCCACACCAGCCCCGGATAACTCGTGTCGCCCCCGGACGGCAGCGCAAGCACTTCGGTCAGCGTGCCGTACTCCGGCTCGATCAGACAGATGGCCGTCCGCGCGCGCTCGTCATACAGCCGCACGGCCCCGGCAAAGCGGCCGTCCGGAAGCTGAATCATGCACGGCCCGCCAATGCGCGCGCCGAGATCCTGCCAGGTCCAGTCCGTGTATGGCGGTTTCGCCGTGCCCAGGAGACCCGTGTTCAGCGGCGCCGGACTGTCCCGGCGCAACAGGCACAGCGCCGTGTCGTCCTCGAGGAAGATGATCGACGATTCGTTCGAGTACTCGCCCGTGCGCAGCTCCGGCACGAGCGCGTCGAACGTGCGGCCGTCCGCACTCGTGTACAGGCGGATGCAGCGTCCTCCGTCTTCCACGGTCTTGTATCCGATGCCGTAACAGGTCCCCTTGTGCCACGTCACCCGCCACAGCCAGAAGTTCGGGTCCGCGACCGGCACGCTCTCGCTCCAGGTCCGCCCGTCATCCGAGAAATACGCGATGCTCTGGTGCGTCGCCACCGACTTGTCGTGCAGGGCCGCCGCGCCCGACAGCATGAGTTTCCCCTCGGGCGTGACGGTGATCTGGGCATCGCGCAGATCCGCCGTTTCAGACGTCATCCGCGCCGCCGACTCCCACTGTTTCCCGTCTTTCGAGACAATAATGCGCAGCGCGCCGTCCGGAGACACGTGACCCTGGCCTTCCCGGAACACACAGAACCATTCATCCTTGAACCGCACCAGGTTCGTGAAGGCGTTGTGAGGCGCCTGGTCCCAGATCTTGTACTGCTCGACCAGCGTGGCCTGCGGCGCGCGCCCTGCATCCACCGGCAGCCATTCGATGCCGTCTTTCGAGGCACGGAGACGCTTCGCGCGAATGCTCGACCCTTCGCCCTCTTCGTAATAGACCATCAACACCGACCCGTCGTCCAGGTTCACCATCGACGGATACGCGCCGATCACGCCGTCCACGGGCACGGCGTCGCTCCAGGTCGCGCAGTCGTCGAGACTGTAATGCAGACTCGTCCCGGGCAGGCGGTGCGCCATAAGGATGATGTCATCGGCGGTGCGCAGCAGATACGGGCAATGCCCCGGGAACCCGAAGGGAACCGACGCGCTCCAGGTAACTCCCCGATCCTCCGACACGGACCACGCCATGGTCTCGGCGCGTCCCCGCTGCGCCGCGAACAGGCGCCCGTCCTTCAGTTCGATGATATCCGTCTCGGCATCCAGAGGCATGCCGCCATTGTCGATGTCGATCACCTCGCTCCACGTTGCGCCGTCGTCATCGGAAAAGGCCACGGCGCCCCAGCCCCGGCCATCCTCTTCCGCGTACAAGCCCAGAATGAGGCGCCCGTCCGAGAGCTGGCGCACCGGCGAACTGCAGTAGTATTTCGCCGCAATCTGTTGCGGTTCCGACCAGGTTTTCCCGAGATCCGCCGACGTGACCATCCAGCTGCCCAGCCCTTCCCAGGGCGGGTTCGCCCCGTCCTTCGCGCGCAGCGAGAAGAAGCTGCAAATCAGTTTGCCGCTCCGCGTCTGCATGATCGAGGGATCGCGGTCATCGTCCGGCCCATCGTACAGCACCTTCGCCGCGCTCCACGTCACGCCCTCGTCGCTACTGACGCAATACGCGACGCGTCCGCCCTTCGGCAGCTTCTCGTTGGGAAGCGCCACATGCCCGTAGCCCGCATAGAACACGCTCATGAGCCGCCCGTCCGACAGCCGGCACACGTCCGGAAACGCTTCGTACCCGCCCGCGTTCGCGTCCTTGCACACGTGGATGAACAGCGGCGAGGGAATCAGGAATTCGTCCTCCGCCGCCTGGGCCGCGCCCGTCACGACGATGTCTTTGACATGCGCCAGCCCCTCGCTGGCGTAGAACCCGATACGCCCCGCCGCAATCGCGTCGTCCTGCACTTCATAGAGCAGGGCGCCGTTCAGCGACACCCGCAACGTGTTTCCAATGCACGAAACCTCGCCTTCGTGCCACTGCCCCGCCGGTTTATCGAGACTGCCCACCCGCTTGATCTCGCTCCACGGTTGCGACGCGTTCGACCGGCACAGGATCGCCTGGCCCCGGTCGTAATGCACGTAGTAGTAGTTGAACGCATCCGCCGCGCGCACCACGAAACCGCACGCCAGCACCCCCTGGTCTTGCGGCTCGACCATGAACGCCGCTTTCAGGGTGACATCGCCCCAGGTGGAGGGCGCGAAAAACGCCTGCGTCATCCCGGAACGCCCGTCCAGCACCAGTTCCCCGTTCCGGATCGCCCCGTTCGCATCCGAAAACACCCACGATTGGGCCGCATCCGGCTTCGTCAGATCCAGCGCCAGGTCCTGCGCCAGCGCCGGCACGGCGGGTGCGGCGGCAACGGCGGCGGCAAGACAGAACAACGTGATGGTTCGCAGCATGACAGCATCCCCTCTCGCAGGCCGCGTCGATGCCGCGGCCGGTCAAATTCAGCGGTTTGGAGTTAAGATGCGATTGTAGACGTCCGGAATACCTTACGCAAGGCCTTGGCGCTCACGAACAGAAGAGGCTGCCACGCTCATGCCGTCTCGTCTTTACTATATCCCAAGCTGTAAACGCGGCGGCCACCCCCCCAGGCTCCCGATCACGAGCATCAGCAGCGACAGCAGCAGGAGCGCGACGGCGATCGGCGCCAGCCAGAACCGTTTCCGCCGCCACAGAAACACCGGCAGCGCGATCAGAGCGCCCAGAACGTCGCGCGACGAGTGTCCGAGACAGGCCTCGAGTTCCCCGGATTGTGCTTCCGGCTCTTCCCAGTAGCTCGCCGCATCGGAGTCCCAGTGCCGCTTCAACGGGTCCTCGCCCGTCGCCCTCAATACCAGCCGGGCGGGCGCCATCATCGTATAGTACACCAGCCCCAGGAACAGGCGTGTCAGCACCCAGCCGGCCGCCTGCGCCGCCCTGATCCAGCCCGCCAGCAGCGGCCGCAACGCCCACGGAAGAAACGCGCTGACAACCAGAAACGTGATCGAAAGCATCAGAAGCAGCACCGGAGGCATGGCGCCAACCCACCAGCGGAAACCCGCCAGCACGAGCAGCGCCACGCACACGCCGATACCGAACTTGCGCTGTTCGGCCGTGTTCCGGGGGTCTATGGTCTCCTGACTCACAGGTGCCGCGCCCCTCTCACTCCGGCGGACAATCCGCCCGCCAGGCGTCGTCTTCGGGCCAATCCTTCTGCAGCGCCTTGTCGACCATGAACGGGCCCATCACGAGGTAATCCATCTTCGTGCGCATGAAACACGCGTAGGCGTCCCGCGGCGCGCAGACGATCGGTTCGCCCCGCAGACAGAACGGCGCGTTGATGAGCACCGGACAGCCCGTGAGCGCGTAGAACCGCGACAGCAGTGCGTGATAGAGCGGGTGGTCTTCCCGGCTGACCGTGTGAACGTGCGCCGTATTGTCCACGTGGGTGACCGCGGGGATCGCCGACCGCGCGACCCGCAGCTTGTCGAATCCCTCCGCCTTCATCTCGTCGTCGCGGAGCACGGCCCGTTGACCATCGCGCAGCGGCGCCGTTACCGACATGCAGGGACTCTCGCGGTCAAGTTCAAAATACTCGTTCGCGTGCTCCGCCAGCACCGACGGCGCGAACGGACGAAACGATTCCCGGAATCGGATCTTGCGGTTCAAGAGCGACTGCATGTCCGGCGGCCGCGGATCCGCCAGGATGCTTCGTGCGCCCAGCGCGTGCGGCCCGAACTCCATGCGTCCCTGAAACCAGCCCACCACCTTGCCCCGCTCCAGAAGCCGCGCCACCGTGTCGCATAAGGCCCCCGCGTCCAGCCGTTCGTAATGGATACGCTCCTCGCGCAGGTACGCCTCGATGGCGTCCTCGCTGAAATCCGGTCCCAGGCAGCCCGCCTGCTGCCCGCGGGGCGCCGCGCGCCGCGTGTTGCCCATCACCTGGTGCCACACAAACAGGGCCGCGCCCAGCGCCCCTCCCGCATCGCCCGGCGCCGGCTGAACCCAGAGGTCCTCGAACGGGCCCTCCCGCAACAGCCGCCCGTTCGCCGCGCAGTTCAGAGCGACGCCCCCCGCGATCGCCAGATGGCGCATGCCCGTCTCGCGGTGCACCGCCCGCGCCATCCGGAGGAGCACGTCCTCCGAAACCGCCTGAATCGAACGCGCCAGATCCATCTCGCGCCGGGTGATCACGCCTTCAGATCGCCGCGGCGGCCCGTCAAACAACGCCGCAAACCGGCCGTTCGTCAAACCGGATCCCCCGCAGCAATCGAAGTACGCCATGTTCAGCCGGAACGACCCGTCCTCTTTGACGTCGATCAGATGGTCACGGATCGTCTGAACGTATTTCGGTTCGCCGTACGGCGCCAGTCCCATCAGCTGGTGCTCGCCGCTGTTCACCTCGAACCCGGCGAACGACGTGAAGGCCGCATACAACAGCCCCAGCGAATGCGGAAAACGGAGCTCTTGCAGGATGCGAATCCGGTTCGCTTCACCCACGCCATAGGCCGACGTCGTCCATTCCCCCCCGCCATCCAGCACCAGAAACGCCGCCGCCTCAAACGGCGACGGGAAGAACGCCGACGCCGCATGCGCCTGATGGTGCATCACGTGCAGCACCGGACCGCGGTACCCGAGCCGTTTACGGATGATGCCCCGCACGTACAGCTTCTCCCGCAGCCATGACGGCATCTGCGCGAGAAAGGACCGGCGCCCCTTCGGCGCCGCCGACACACAGGTCAGCAGCAGGCGCTCGAATTTCACAAACGGCCTCTCATAAAACACCACATAATCCAGGCCGGACGCGTCAATCCCCGCTTCTTCCAGACAGTATCCCGCCGCGTTCAACGGAAACCCCCGGTCCGATGTCTTCCGGGTGAACCGCGCTTCCTGCGCCGCCGCGACGATCGCGCCGTCACGAACCAGCGCGGCCGCGCTGTCATGGCAAAAACCCGATATTCCAAGGATATGCATAAAGGGCGCGCCCCGTGAGACCGACACTGCAAACACCGCGGTTGAATTTAGCCCATTCCGGCAAATAGTATCAACCGGACGCCCGTGAACGCGGCCCGCGCCCGATTCTCGATACGGACGCGTGCGTCAGCCTCCGGGACGGATTCACCGGCCCGCGGCTGCCAGCGATTCGTGATACGGACACTGCGTCCGTGAACTGAGGAGTGCTCCCATGCAGAAACCGACCATCGCCATCGTGGCGCTGCTGACCCTCGCCGCCGCCGGCTGCCAGACCACCGGCAAAGACATCCTCAGTGTGCCGGCCGCGCGCGAATACGCCGAACTCGAACGCGTCGATCTCGACTCCGCAAAGACGAAGGTCGACGAGGCCCGCGCCCTCGGCGCCGCCGCCTACGCCCCCTACGAGTTCTTCTCCGCCCAGCAGTACCTCGACATCGCCCGCCAACAGAAGCGCGTCTATAACCGCCGGGGCGCCTGGGACTACGCCCAGCTCGCGCGTGCCATGGCCGAGGCCGCCATTCGCGCCATCCCCGAAGAACAGCGCGTGCCCATCACCGTCGAGCCCGCCCGCGACGAACAGGCCTGCAACGCAAAATTCGAGGAAATCAAGGCCCGCTACCTCGCGCTCGACCCCGCAACGGCCAAAACCGCCGCGCCCCTCCTCTACGCCCAGGCCACGGCGCGTCTCAGCCTCGCCGAGCACAACCTCGTCCGCGGAAAAGACTGGCGCGAAGCCGCCCATGCCCTCGTCGACGCCGAAGCCCTCATGGACACCATGGAACGCCGCGATACCGACGGCGACGGCATCGTCGATCTCAAGGACGCCGATCCCCGCCAGCCGGAGGATGTCGACGGGTTTGAAGACGAAGACGGCGCGCCCGACCCCGATAATGACCAGGACGGCATCCCCGACGTGGTCGACGTCGCTCCGCTCGAACGCGAAACGCGCAACCGCTGGCGCGATTACGACGGCGCGCCCGACGAATACCCCGAATTCGAGGCCATTCCGTTCGCCCGGGGCAGCGCCACCATCGACGCCTCCACCAAGGGCTATCTGCGCGGAATCGCCCGGCTCCTCGCCGACTGCCCCGAGATCCTGATCCACGTGAAAGGCTACACCGACAACTCCCATTCCACCCGGTACAGCATGGACCTCTCCCGGCGCCGGGCACAGCGGGTCCAGCAGTACCTCATTGAACAGGGCATTCCTCCCGAGCGCCTGACCGTCTCGTTCCATGGAGAGGCCGACCCCGTCAGCGACAACGACGCCGAAGCGGGGCGCACCCTCAACCGCCGCGTGGAAGTCGTGCTGGAGTAAGCGCCCGGCCGGCATGCGCCGGCATCTGCACGGGAAGACGCCCCGCGGCCTTCCCCGGACGCCTCATTGCAGCGTCACGGGGCCCAGATCCGTCTCGCCGCCGGGAGGCAGGATCACGCCGCCAATCTCGAGCTGTCCGCTCGCGAGCGCTTTCACCTTGATCGTGTATTCGCCGGGAGGCACCCGCTCGAACACCACCCGGCCCTGGGCGTCCGTGTCGCCTTCACCGGGCCACCACGCGCCGTGCACTCCGTGGAACATCATCAGCCCCACGTTCTCGTCCGCCGCCGGTTCCTGCGCGGCGTTGAGCAGCGTCATGGCCAGCCTCGCCCCCTCCACCATCGTGATGGTCATCGTTTCCGTCGCCGCGCCCGTCGGCGGCAGGACCTCGTAGAAGTTGTTCGGAAACATGCGCATCGCCGGGTCCCAGGCCCGCACATACAGATGTACGTCGCGCGGCAGCGCCAGCTCGCTCGCCCCGTTCGCTCCGGTCAATGCACCCTGCACCCGCGGCGTCTCGAACGCATTGGGGGTTTCCGTGGCGATCGGAAGCATGTTGGCCAGCGGACGCCCCTCCCGGTCCACCACCACCACCGGCCCGCGCGTGTGTTCCTGACCCGCGGCCGGCGGCGCCGCGCCATTGACGCTCGCGGCGGGCGAGGACGGACCCGGGCCCGCCGGTTCTTCCGAGCCGCAGCCGCCCAGCACCAGGAGCAGCATAACGGCGCGCGGAAGCCCCCGATTCATGCCACGTCCTCACCGCCCGACAACAGCTGTTGCTCGTACAGGCGGCGGTAGATCCCGCCAATCGCCAGAAGCTCCTGATGGGTCCCGTGCTCCACGATCAGGCCCTGGTCGACCACGACGATCCGGTCCGCGCGCTGCACCGTCGCCAGACGGTGCGCGATCACGATCGTCGTGCGGCCCTGCACAAACCCCGCCAACGCCTTCTGGATCGCCTGCTCGCTTTCCGAGTCCAGGTGCGACGTCGCCTCGTCCAGAATCAGGATCGCCGGGTCCTTGATGATCGCCCGCGCAATCGCCAGACGCTGCCGCTGTCCCCCCGACAACGTCGCGCCGCCCTCTCCGATCACCGTCTCGTACCCTTCCGGCAACGCCTCGATAAACGCGTCGGCGTACGCGGCCCGCGCCGCTTCCCGGACCTGCTCCGCCGTATAGTCTTTCCGCCCAAACGCGATGTTGTCGCGCACCGATTCGTTGAACAGGATCGTCTCCTGCGTCACGATGCTGATCTGGTCGCGGAGACTCTCGAACGTCACATCCCGGATATCGATGCCGTCGATCCTCACCGCTCCGGCGGTCGCGTCGTAAAACCGCGGCAGGAGTTTCACTATCGTGCTCTTCCCGGAACCGCTGAACCCCACCAGCGCCACCATCTCGCCCCTGTTCACCTCGAGGTCGATCCCTTTCAGGACCTCCACTCCCGGCTTGTAGGCAAAATGCACATTCTCGAAACGAATCGCCTCTGACAAACGCGGCAGGGCCCGCGCGCCCGCCTTCTCCACGATCTCGGGCTGCATGTCAATGAACTCGAACACCCGTTCCGCGCTCGCCACGCTGGTCTGAATCTGGTTGTTCACCGTCGACAGCTTCCGCAACGGGTCCAGCATCAGCGCAAACGCGAAGATCAGCGCCGCCACGTCGGCCCGGCTCATCTCCTCGCTCATCACCCGCGCCCCGGCAAACAGCACCAGCGCCACCACGCCCAGGATCAGTACGAATTCCACCACCGGGCCAACCGCCGCGTCCACTTTCACCATCTTCACCAGGTACCGCCGCAGTTTGCCGAACTCCACGCTCGTGCGCGCAATCTCATAGGCCTCCATGCAGAAGCCCTTGACGATCGCGATCCCGTTGAACGTCTCCGACGCCACCATCGCCATCGACGCCACCTTCTCCAGCGAACGGCGCACGCTCTTCTTGAATTTGCGGCCCAACTGGTAGATCGCCGCCGCCACCGGCGGAAGCACGCACAATCCCACCAGCGTCATCAGCGGATCGATCGTCAGGGCCGTGATCAGGAAAAACACCGCCTTGATCGGTTCCCGCATCAGCTTCACGAATACGCCCGACAAACCCCGGTTCACCTGGAATATGTCGTTCGAAAACCGGGCAATCAGTTCTCCCGTCGGGTGTTTCTCAAAAAAACCCAGCGACAGGTGCATGATGTTCGCGTACATCTCCCGGCCCAGCTCCACCGAAATGTTCGCGCCGATCGTCCCCGCCAGGTATTCCTGAAGAAAACGCGCCACCCCCGCCAGCAGCGACAGCAGCACGAGCACCACGCATGCCACCTGGATCGCATACATCGGCCGGGAACGCATCGCCCCCAGAAAATCGCGCACCCATCCCCGCGCCTCGGCGTCGTCCATCCCGTGCAGAAACCGCACCGGTTTCAGCGCCTTCACCACCCGCGGCGCGTACTTCTCCGTCAATTCGTTGAGCGCCCGCGCTTCCACTTGTTCCAGCGTCTCGCCCCCTCCGCCGGCGGCTTCCAGCGGCTCCGGCTGGCTCAGCGAAATATCCACCACCGCCGCAAGACCCACGATCATCGACGTAAACGAGCCCGCGACCAGCAGGGCGAACAAAATCGACACCGCCAGCCGCCCCTTGTACCGAAGGGCATACCCCAGCAGCCGCCGGTAAATCGACCATGCACTCGCCGACGGTTTTCTCAGGTTGCGCGGGTTATAGTTCGGGTCTTCGCTGATCGAGATCATGGATGCATCCGTGGTTGCGGAAAACGTGTCAAACGAACGGATGCTACCATAGCACTCTGACCCAATCAAAACCCTCGACGTCGCCGTCGCCCCGTATGTTCATCGCCGAGTCCGCGGCGTCCACCGGGCGACGGCTTGATCTTCGCTGTCCTTCGCGGGTACGCTCAACACAAACATCGTGCTACGAGGAGATACGTCGACCATGGATGCCATTGAAGCGCTCAAGACCCGCCGCTGCGTGCGGTCCTTTAAACCCGATCCGCTGCAAAAAGAGACCCTTGAAGACATCATCGACTGCGGCCGGCTCGCCGCAACCGCCCGAAACGAACAGCCCTGGGAATTCGTCGTCGTCACCGATCCCGCCATGCGCAAACAGATCGCCGACGCGACCGATTTCGGCAAATTCATCGCGAACGCCCCGGCCTGCATCGCCGTGCTTTGCGAAGACGGCAAGTACTATCTCGAGGACGGGTCCGCCGCAACCCAGAACATCCTCGTCGCCGCGCGCGCCCACGGCCTGGGCGCCTGTTGGGTGGCGGGCGACAAGAAGGCCTACGCGCCGAAGATCTGCGCCATGCTGGGCGCGCCGGAAAGCTGCAAGCTGGTCAGCCTCATCGCATTGGGACATCCCGCCGAGTTTCCAAACATCGGAAAACGAACACTCGACGAGGTGCTTCACTGGGAGAAGTTCTGACCGCGCGGGTCGGCATATGGGCCGTGTGCGATCCACGGGTCTCACCCGCGGCAATTCAACGGCAGCTCCGTCGAGATGGCTACGGCAGGAGCGCCCACCGCGCCCACCGCGCCCTCTGTGTCCACCGTGTCCACTCTGTCCACCACGTCCACGGGGCGACCGCCGCTCGCCTGCATTCCACGCTGTGCCGCTCCTCTTCAGCGCCCCCCACCTGCCCTGCGATTGGAACTGCTCCCGGGAGTAGACACCTGGGAGCGTGATCCTGTCTAATGGAGAGGGTTGCCATCAAAGGGAGGTACCTATGCCCACCGTAACGAACCGTTGGACCGGGCTGCTGGCGGTCTGCCTCGCCCTGGCAATGCCTGGCGCCGTGGCGTGGGGGCAGTTCATCCAGCTCGAGCCCCCCGGTCAACGCGAGTTCATCCTCGACAAGGCCGGCCTGATCACCCCCGAACACGAACAGCAGATCCGCGCCATTTGCGACAAGCTGCTCACGGAACGCGCCATCCCCATCGTCGTGGTGACCATCGAATCCATGGCCCAGTACGGCGGGCGCTACTCGCGCATCGAGACCTTCGCGACGATTCTGTTCAACCAGTGGGGCATCGGCCAGGAACAGGTCAATGGAAGCGACTGGAACACCGGCATCCTCCTCCTCGTGTCCACGGGCGACCGCACCGCCCGGATCGAGCTGGGCGCGACCTGGAAACACGATCACGATCAGGTTGCCCGGACGATCATGAACGACTACATCGTCCCCGCATTCCGGCGCGGTCAGTTCTCGGAAGGAATCATGCTCGGCGTCGAAGGCCTCGACAAAATGGCCCGCGGCCTCGCCCTGCCCAGAAAACCCGTGCCCTGGTGGCATTTCGCCCTCATCCTCGGCGGGCTCGTCCTCGCCATCTTCACCATTGTCTCGCTGATCCGGCGCGGCGCACGCGGCTGGGCCTGGATCTTCTGGGGGTTTGTTTTCGGCCTGCTGGCAGTCCTCCTCTACAACGTCCTCCGAAGCGGCGCCCGCGGGGCCGGCGGAGGCGGCGGCGGATTCAGCGGCGGGTCGTTCGGCGGCGGGTTCTCGGGCGGTGGCGGCGCCACCGGTTCGTGGTAGGAGGGCACCCATGCAACGGGCTTCAACGTTCTTCACCCAAGACGAGACGGCGCGCATCGAGGCCGCCGTGGCCGAGGCCGAGGCCAATACCTCCGCCGAGATCCTCCCCGTCGTGGCCACAGCCTCCGGACGGTACGACCGCCCCGAAGACATCGCGGGCCTCTGGTGCGGCGCCCTGGCCGCCGCAATCGTCTGGCTCCTGTTCCGTGCAGCGCCCCAGCCCCACGGAGGCTGGGATTTCCAGTGGACGTCGCTCGAACTGCCCGCCCTCCTCCTGGCGCTGGTCGCCGGGTTCCTGGCCGGTACGGCCGCGGGCAGCTCGTTCGGGTCGCTGCGCCGCCTCTTCACCCCGAAAAACCAGATGCGCGACGAGGTCGCCCTGCGTGCGCGCCAGGTCTTCTTCGACAGCCGCGTGCATCATACCCGCGCGGGCACGGGCGTGCTCATCTACCTCTCGGTATTCGAACGCACGGCTGCCGTGCTCGCCGACGAGACCGTTGTCCAGAAACTCGGCCAGAACACCCTGAACGCCTTATGCGCGGAGCTCACCGAAGGCATGCGCGGCGAAGCGCGGGCCGATGTCCTGTGCAACGCCATCGAGCGCGCGGGCGATGCGCTCGCCAGG
Organism: Candidatus Hydrogenedentota bacterium; assembly: GCA_012719295.1. Lineage (GTDB taxonomy): Bacteria > Hydrogenedentota > Hydrogenedentia > Hydrogenedentales > SLHB01 > UBA2224. Next base: position 13,407 of record JAAYAQ010000040.1, read on the forward strand.
GTGCTCCCCCGCGAACCGGACGATGTCAACGAGCTGCAAAACACGCTGCTCGTGCTGGATGAATAAGTAATGGTCTGTAAACGAGTTACGGTGTGCCCAGGAACGCACCCGCCAGGGACGGCGTGCCGATCATGGAACTGATCTCGGGGGAACAACGCCTGCCGTCGGTTCGGGGGCTGGTCCTGCTCCGCAACGCCCGGGCCCGGGCGTTCGCGCCCGTGGACGTCATGCGCTGGCTCCGCCTCAACCGGCTCGGGTTCCAGACACCCAAGATCGACGTCTTCCTGCGCGGCGCGGCCCCGCTCGCCCTCGAATTCTTGCTCGAACAGGGCCATCAGCTTGACGCCCGCATCTCGTTCCGGACCGCCTGCGACCAGCCGCCTCCCCAGCTGGCCGCGCTCCAACAGCGTGGTCTGTTTGACGTGTTCCTGACCCCCCCCGACGTCACTGCGCCGCTCGCGGAACGGTGGCTCGATGCGGCCAGCGACGCCGGGGTGCCGGTGCGGCTTCAAGTCCACGCGCCGTTCTCCTTCGACGCCGGGGCCGCCCGGGCCCTCGCGGAACGATGGCGCGACCGGACCGTGGTGTCCGTCAACATCGCCCTGACCGATCCCTTCCTGGAGCTACCCCCGAGCGTCGGCCAGCCGCGGAGCGAAACCTCCGCAGCGGCCGCCAACGATCTGGCCCGGGCCGTCGCGGCTCAGGGGCTCGAAGTGAACCTGCTCTTCTGGCCCCGCGCCCTGCTCGACCCGGTCAACCAGGCACATCTGGTTTCCGAGTGCCAGTTCTCCAATGACCATCAGCAGTACGAGGCCGAGGCCTATGCCCTTGCGGCACGCCTCAACCGCCGCGGCCCCACCGTCGCGCGGCTGGTCCTCCTTATGCTTCTGAACCAGCACACGTCGTACCGGAATCCCATCGACCGCGCCCTGTTTCCCTGGCTCATCAACCACCCCTGGGTCCACGCGCGCGCCTGGGCCCTGCACAAGGTCACGCGCTATTGGCGGCCGCGCAATCGCAGCCGAAGCGAGGCACAAACTGAAACGCCGAAACGGACCCAGCGGTCTGCGCAGCAACCCGGGGCCGGTCCTGAGGCGGATCACGCCGGGGGTTCGCGCTATCCCTCACGCGAACAACCCAAATTCTACGACCCCATCGACCGGGAACGGCTCCGGTTGGACGAGACGCTGGCCGCGCTCGCCAACGCAGCCCGCGAGACCGTCACGACCCGGCCCCCAACCCGCGATCTGGATTCCTCCGAATACGCCGTCGAAGGGCAGGCCATGATGCAGATGCCCGGCGGCAACCGCTGGTACTCGTTCACCAACACCGAAAAACTCAGTTCCCCGCTCGGCCGCCTCGATCCCCCCTTCACCATCGCCGCCACCGTCGGCGGCGGCTCGGCGGATTACATCGGCTTCGGCTTTGGACGCCAGCGCAAGGTGCTGTGCCCCATGGAGGGCTATGTGCACAAACTGCTCCTCCACGTCGCCCGCGACGGCCGCTATGTCCTCCTCCGCGACGATGTCCCCATGCGGCCCGAGGTCCTCGAACGGGGCATGTACACGCCCGCGCGGCTCGGCGGCGTCCTCGAACCCCAGATCAGCATCTGGAACATCGACGGCTCGGTTGTGACGCAGGCGGTACAGATCTGGGAAGGCGCGGGCGAACCCGCAGCTACGGAGAACATCCGGTTTTCGGTGGTGATGGTGTGCACCCGCTACGCCCGCCGCATGCAGGCCGCCCTCCGGGCCGTGGCAAACCCGCACGGGGTGCCGCTCGACCGCATCGAGGCGATCATCGCCTATGTGCCGGGAGTCGATGCAACCGACGACATCCTCGACTCGATGGGACTGGCTCATCCCGGCCTGCGCATCGTCCGGTCGCCGTTCCCCCCCAGGAATGTCCATTCGAAAGGCCTGCTCATCAACGAGTCCGTCCGAATGGCCTCCGGCGAGTGGACCATCCTGCTCGACGCCGACATCATCGTGCCGCCCGATCTGTTTGCCCGCCTGGCCGAGGTGCCTGAAGACGTGGCCTTTGTCGCGCCGGAAGGCCGCAAATTGCTGACCCGCGAAACCACCGCGCGCATCCTGCTCGGTGAGCTCGACCCCCACGCCGAATGGGAGGCCCTCTTCAAAGGCCCCGGCGAATACCGCCTCCGCGAGACTTTCGGCGTGCCCATCGGCTATTGCCAGTGCGTGCGCACGCAATGTTTCGAAACCGTCAAGTACGAAGAACACGAGCATTTTGAAGGCGCCGACTACCGCTTTGCCGTGGACATGGAAGCCCGGTTCGGCAAAGCGCGCCGCCTCGACGGCCTGTCGGTCCTGCATCTGGATCACGCCGGCAGCCAGTGGTATGGTACCGCCAGGCAGTTTTGAGCGCGGACCCTGCCGGAACGGAGATACGCCCATGTTCTACACGCGGTCAAACGAGGGATTCCGCGAAGCCCTTCCCGGCATTCGCATCAAGACCATCACCTGGGGCGCGCGCACCCTGACGGCCGAGTTCCGCATGACCGCCGGGGCCTCGCTGCCCCGTCATGCGCACGTCCACGAACAGGCCGGCTTCCTCGTTTCCGGCCACATCCGCCTGGCCATCGGCGACGCCACATACGACGTGCACCCCGGCGATGCCTGGGCCATCCGCGGCGACGTCGAACACGCCGCCGAGATCCTCGAAGACACCATCGCCGTCGAAGTCTTCTCCCCCGTCCGCGAAGACTACCTCCCCGAAAACCCCTGATTCCGCTTCGAGCCGCGACACGGATCTGCCCCGCGAACGGCGCTGGGCGCCTGCCTCCGTTTATGCTCGCAGAAGGGGGACATGCTCCAAGCGCCGTCCCGGCGCGACTACGTGTCCCCGTTCGAACGATCGGCGAGCGCGCCGGTCCCGAATTGGAGGAGATGGCGAAGAACGGGGACATGTTCCAAGCGCCGTCCCCGGCGCGACTACGTGTCCCCGTTCGAACCGGAGGGCAGCCCCGTAGACGGTGAACACGGGATTCCGGACAACCCCAACGGCCCAACCCCGAATGGGGTTGAACAAATCTGCATCCCTTGCCCAAAACTGCGGGGTTC
>JAAYAQ010000252.1 GCA_012719295.1 Candidatus Hydrogenedentota bacterium
CCCCAGAGGGCGCACACGCCGGCCGAAACCGCGGCAAACAGATTGGCCTGGCTGCTTCCGACCATGCGCACGGTGGACGTGCTGCAGTTCTGCTCATGGTCGGCGTGGATGATGAGCAGGAGGTCGAGCGCGCGCTCGACCACCGGCGACACCTCGTAGGGTTCCGCGGGATGCCCGAACATCATGCGAAGGAAGTTGGCCGCGTAGCTGAGTTCCGCCAGCGGGTACATGATGGGCTCGCCGCGCGATTTCTTGTACGAGTAGGCGGCCAGGGTCTTGGCCTTGGCCAGCAGATACATGATGGCCAGATCGAGCGTCTCGGCGGTGTTCGCCTCGGGATAAAACGCGGAAAGACTCGAGATCATCGCCGAGAGAATGGCCATGGGGTGCGCGTGGGGCGGATAGTGGTCGAACACGTTGATCATGGTTTCGTGCGCATAGCTGTTCAACGTGAGTTGCCGGCGCCATTCGATCAGTTCTTCGCGGTTGGGCAGGTGCCCGTAGATCAGCAGGTGGCACACCTCGGGAAACCGTGCCGCGGCGGCCAGTTCTTCGATCGGGTACCCCCGGTACCGCAAAACGCCCTTCTCGCCATCGATAAAGGTGATGGCGCTCTCACACGAGCCGGTATTGGCGTAACCGGGGTCGAGGGTGATGTAGCCCGTGGCCGAGCGCAGGGACGTGATGTCGAAGGCTTTTTCCGCCTCGGTGCCGACGATCACCCGAAACTCGTATTCCTGCCCGTCTAGAATCAGTTTGGCTGAACTCATACTACCTGTGTCTCCCTCCTGATTCACCCGCGCGAGTAAACACAAACGTACCTGCTACTCTGCCCACGTATGCGTATGTGCGCGCCATTGATGCTTTGCAGACGAATGACCTGCAAGAACCCTGGAAACCGTGCCCCAGCGAAAAAACTCTATCGAAACGCCCGCATAATGTCAACTCCTTGACACGCAATACGATAGCGCAACATCGGCCGGTCCGTCAGCCGCTGCGGCCCATCCTTGTCGCGGGCGCTGTTCAGGTAACCCGCCCTCAGTACCGTCCATTCCCGGTGGGGGGCCGGCCATCAGTCCTGCCGCGGGATCAGCGTTCGGCCGCCAGCAGGGTGGCGAGCTTGCCGTCAAACTCGGTCTTGCTGTACGCGCCCAGATAATGCACCACCCCGTCGCGGCCAATGAGCGCCACCCAGGGGATCTGCTCGCCCTTGTACTGGTCAAACGTCGCACGGCCCTGCTTGTCCACCCCGACGGGATACGTCGCGCCGTATTCACCCGCCCACGCTTCCACGTCCGCGGCGGCGGCCTCTTCCGAGGCCTCCGGCGCCGACACGATGGCGACGGACGCAAGGCCCCGGGTTCCGTGTTCCTGCCGCAGAGTCTCGAGCGTGGCCGCCACCTCGGCGCTGCCGGAATCACTCGGGTCCAGGAAGGCCAGCGCGACCACGTTGCCTTTCACCTCCTTGAGCGAGGCCGATTTCGACCCCACCCACGTGACCGCCCAGGCCGGCGCGGGCTGGCCGAGCACCTCGAGACGTCCCAGCACCTCATCGACAAACGCCGTGACCTGCTCGTCGGTTGAGGATGCCCTCAGCCCGGTCAGCATGGTCCTGGCAGCCTCGTATTCGCCCTTGTCCACGCGCGTCAGCGCGCCATACACCTTGCCGCGCAGAATCAGGTCTTTGGCGCGTTCGGCTTCGCTGTACCCGGGATACGCCTCCAGAAGCGATTCGAGCCGTTCCACGCCTTTGTCATAGGCGCCCTCGATCAGGCAGGCCAGCCCGAGCGTGAACGCGTAGTCGCCTTTCGTGGCGTCGGAATCCACCGCGTCCACCTTGGGCCCGGCCTTCTCCAGCAGGGTTACGGCATCGCCCGCCCGGCTAAGCTCCATGTACGTCTTCGCCAGTTCGAGGGCCTTGTCCACATTGTCCGGCTGCTGGCGCACTTCCTCCTCGAGACGCGCAATCGCCTCCATGCGGCTCTGGGCGGTCTGAAGAAACTCCAGAAAACCCGCCGGCGGCATAAAACCGGACTGCTCGTGAACCGCCGCGCCTTGCGCCGTCAGCACAAAGAGCGTCGGCACGCCCCGCACGCCGTACTGCGAGGCAATTTGCGGTTGTTTGTCGGAATCGATCTTGAGCGGGACGTAGGCTTCGAGCGCTTTGATGACCTCGGGGGCCGTAAAGGTCTCGCTCGCCAGCATTTTGCAAGGGCCGCACCATTCCGCGAACACGTCCATGAAAATGAGCTTGTTCTGAGCCGCGGCCTGTTCTTTGGCCGCGTCGAGGCTCGTGAGCCAGGGAATGCCGCCGGCGTCCTCGGCGTACCCAACGGATGCCGCCACGGTCAGCAACATAACCAACCCGGCCGTTTTGAACGGGTTGGGGATTTGCGTGCACTGTCGCATGTAGTTACCTCCAGTTTTTTTGGGGAATCCGGCGCGTATCGACGGATTCCATATCAGGAAATCAACGGTTCCGGTTGACGGCCTATTCCTTCGCCTGGCCGAAAACCCCGGTGCATCCGATGGCGGCAGTATGACAGACGGCGTTGCCGCGTGCGAGATCTCTCTGGCCTCGCGCCCGCAGCCGGCAATGCCTGGCCTCATCCGGAGAGGCCCGGCCAGGGCGGGAATTGAGGACGGACCGGGGACGGGCGTCAATCCAGCAGGAGCAGGCCCAGCGCGCCGTACGCCAGCAGGCGCACGAGGCCCGCCACAAAGCCAAACACCGCGCGCAGACCCACAAACGTGACGACCGCGCTCAGCCCCGGGTCATAGACAACCCAAATGAAAAACACCGCGAGAAGGTACGCAAGCAGCACGCCCAGGAAACCCAGGAAAAAACCGATGGCCTGCGAAACCACGAACAACACGGCCGTCAAGCCAAGGGACACCACCCCGACATGAATCGCGCTGGCGAGCCAGTGATACGCGGGAAGCCGGTTCGCGAAAGCCAACGCAAGGAACAGGGCCGCGAACGTCGGCACAAAAAGAAACACCGTCTCCAGCGCAATCATGACCACCCGCACGATGGTCTTCTCCGATTTGGACCACGCCTCGGGCGGGCCAAACATCCCCAGCCCGCCGGCGCTCTCGCTCCCGGCCTCGACCGCGGTCTCGCCGGGTGGCGGGGGCGAGTCGATGAACGTGGCCACCACCGCCAGGACCATGACGCTGATGGCGGCCGCCCATAGTCCCCGCCGAAACGCGGGCGTCTCGCGAAAATCCTCGAACCGTTTCCCCAGGCCCGGCTCTTCGTCGTCGACGGCATCCGCATCATGGTCGATGACGCCCGCGCCCACTGCGTCCGGCGCATGCTCCGCGGTATCCGGCGCGGCGGCGATCCGCGCGCCGTCGATGGCGGCCGGCGCGGGTTCGGCGTTTGACGCCCCGACGCCCTGGTTGGCGCAGATATGGCAGATGACGCCTTCGGCGGCGGGATTCCTGTCCCAATCGCCGCGAAACGGCCGGCCGCACCGGGCGCAATGGCCGGCACTGCCCTTCTTGCTCGTATCGTCCGCGGGAATCCCCGCGTCTATCGGGCGCGTGTTGTCCGTCGTGACCCGAATCGGCCGGCCGCACTTTCCGCAGACGCTCTCCATGCCCCAGGCAGTGTCAGATACGTAAAAGCGGTGGCCGCATTCGCAGGTGCAAATCAGGTTCTTCATGTGTTCGATCATACACGTTTTCGGCGAGCATTGTGCAGCGTCCGGAAAAAAG
>JAAYAQ010000253.1 GCA_012719295.1 Candidatus Hydrogenedentota bacterium
ATGGGCTCGAGCAGCGGGTGGTCGTAGGTGAGCTTGGCCGGATTGTGTTTGTTCTCGATGTACTGGTCCTTGAGCTGCATGGGGCCCGGGCGGTACAGGGCGACCAGGGCGCAGATCTCCTCGAGACTTTCCAGCCCGATGCGGCGGGAAAGGTCGCGCATCCCGGAGCTTTCGAGCTGGAACACGCCGGTGGTGCGTCCGGAACGCAGCAATTCGTAGGTCAGCCGGTCGTCGGGCTCGAGCGCGTCGATATCGATGTGAACGCCGCGGTTCTCCTTGATGAACCGCACCGCGTCGTGCACCACGGTCAAGGTTCGCAGGCCCAGGAAGTCCATCTTCAACAAGCCGATCTGTTCCGCGGTCTTCATCTCGAACTGGGTCGCGACCACGTCGCTTCCGGACGCCTGGAAAAGCGGAACATGCTCGGTAAGGGGCTCGTCGCAGATGATGACCCCCGCGGCGTGGGTGCCCAGGGTGCCTATCGTGCCTTCCAGGCGAGTCGCCAGATTCCACAGTTTGGCGATCTGCGGGTCCGTCTTGACGAGGTTCTTGAGCTCGGGCTCCTTTTCAAGGGAATCTTTGAGGGTGATCTTCAGTTCGTCCGGGACCAGCTTCGCGATGCGGTCCACGTCGCCGAAGTTCATGCCCATCACGCGCCCGACATTGCGGATCGCCTGTTTGGCCAGCATGCGGCCGAAGGTGATGATCTGGCTGACATTCTCGTACCCATACTTCTCGCGGACGTACTCGATCAGTTCGGGACGGCGCGTGTAGCAGAAATCGAGGTCGAAATCGGGCATGGACACGCGGTCGGGGTTCAGGAAACGCTCGAACAGCAGGTTGTAGCGGATCGGATCGATGTTCGTGATGGTCAGGGCATAGGCAACCAGGCTGCCCGCCCCCGAGCCGCGGCCCGGGCCCACCGGGATGCCTTTGTCCCGGGCGGTCTTGATGAGGTCCCAGACCACCAGGAAGTAGTCCACAAAGCCCATCTGCTCGATGATGCGGAGCTCGTATTCGGCGCGTTCCAGGTGCAGCGCGTCCGGGTGGCCCTGATAGCGGTTCTGAAGACCCTGCATGACCAGTTCCCGGAGAAACGCCGGCTTGGCCTTTCCCGCCGGCGGCACGTATTTGGGAATGAGGTGCTTGTGCAGGGGAATCTCGAGTTCGCACATGTCGGCGATTTTCTCGGTATTCGAAATCGCCTCGGGCCAGGCGGCGAAGGCTTCCCGCATTTCCTCGGGGCTTTTGAAATGGAACTCCTTGGTCTGGAAGCGGAACCGGTTTTCCTCTTCAAGGGTCTTGTTGGTCTGAATACACAAGAGGGCGTCGTGCGCTTCCGCGTCGTCCTTGTTCAGGTAGTGACAGTCGTTGGTCGCGGCAAGCAGCAGGCCGTGTTTGCGGGCCATCTCGACGAGGCGCGGGTTGACGCGGTGCTGTTCGGACAGGCCGTGGTCCTGGAGCTCGACGAAGAAGTTCTCTTTTCCAAAAAGGCCAATGTAGCGGGCGAGCGCCTCTTCCGCCTTCTCGAACTCTTCGCGCAGGAGAAACTGGGGGACCTCGCCGCGCAGGCAGGCGGTCGAGGCGATAAGCCCGTCGGCATGACGCGACAGGGTCTCGAAATCGATGCGGGGCTTGTAATGGAATCCTTCCAGGTAGCCGATGGAACTCAGTTTGCAGAGGTTTCGGTAGCCCGTTTCGTTCTTGCAGAGCAGGAGCAGATGGTTGTATGCGGCCGATTGCGTTTTTGCGGAGCGGTCGGTGCGGTGCCCCGGCGCAATGTAGAGTTCGGACCCGATGACCGGCTTGACCTCCTTGGATTTGGCCGTTTGAAAGAAGTCGACCACGCCGAACATCGCGCCGTGGTCGGTAATGGCGCATGCGCGCATTCCGTAGTCTCTACAGCGGTCGAGAAGCTCCGAAACCTTGATCGCTCCGTCCAGCACGCTGTATTCGGTGTGGACATGCAAATGGCAGAATCCGGCGTTCACTGAATGCGCTCCCATACCATGGCGAGGGCCGTATCGGCCGTCTGTTGTTTCACGTCTTCCCGCGTCCCCGAAAACGCGTGGCGGGCAACATCACAGCCTCCTGTCCAGGCAACGGCGATGAACACGAGGCCCACCGGCTTTTCCGGAGACCCTCCCCCGGGGCCGGCGATGCCCGTCACCGCAACCGAGATGTCGGCGCGATAGCGGTCGCGTGCGCCTTCGGCCATCTGGCGGGCGGTGTCCGGGCTGACGGCGCCCGCGGCCGCCAGGGTCCCCGGGGACACCCCCAGAAGGTCTGTTTTCAGGGTGTTCGAATAGGCCACCACCCCGCCGAGGAAGCATTCCGACGCGCCCGGCACGCTGGTGATGCGATGAGCAATCAGGCCGCCCGTGCACGACTCGGCCGTTGCGAGCCAGAGACCTTCGTGCGTGAGGACCTGCACGATCCGCGCTTCAAGGGGGTCATGCTCTGTAACCATTTTAATTCCCGTGTGTTGGGAGTGCTTGCAGGGCTCTTCTTAAGAATGCAAGACAGGCGCCAGGATGCCTTGCCGTTCGCGTCCCCGAGCAACGGTACCATCTGAAGGGCGGCGCCCGCAA
>JAAYAQ010000254.1 GCA_012719295.1 Candidatus Hydrogenedentota bacterium
AACACGAACTGTCGTGGCCCTGTTGGTCGCCGCACTGATGGCCGGCGCCAGCGCATTGGCAGACATGCTGGCCATCACGACGAACACGAGCTTCAATCTCGTTTACAACTCGGCGAGCTATGACCCCTATGAGCCGTGCGACGGGCCTACACCGGGGGGCACGTGGCTCACTCCGCTGTCGTACCTTTCACCGCGGAACAGCTACACCAATGATTTAATCTCCGCGCTCTACGGGCAATACACCGTCAATACTGCAGACCCGAATTTTACGCTGATCTACCAGTACAGCGCGGCGAGTCAAAGCCTCTCCGGCACCATGCTTATTGACTGGTATCACGCAGTCGATGACCATATTGGCTCGCGGTGTTACCACGGTGCCGATATCGTTGCCTATTACGACTATGGGCAGGGGGAAGGTAATCTCGGGTTGGACTGGATTCAACTGTACGATGAATCCGGCGGCTCCGTGATTTCTCCCTACGAATACACCGTCGATGGGGCTCACGACCAGAGTCCCGCATACTACGCTCCCGGGTATGGCCCCTGGACGCCCCCGGGTTACACGCTCACCTCGGGGCACAATATGACGTGGACCGATGGTCCATACGACAGTCATATTGAAACCACGGCGTGGGCGGGCGAGGTCGAGTTCTATATGTTCCTTGCCTCTTTCGGAAGCTTACGTCCGGATCCGAACAGCAACTCCGTTTTTTACCAGGACGTCACCATCTACGACGGCGTCGTTTGGGGGTATACCGGAGAGTGCATTGTCGTGCCCGAACCGGCGACGCTGGCATTGGTGTGCATCGGTCTGGTAGGCCTCTGCTGCCGCAGATCGCGCAGCCGGCACTGAGCCCTGACGCGAAGATCGCCGGCATGGTTCAGGGCGCAAGGACGCACTCGCCGTCTTTGCCTGCCTCGATGGCGTGCGTGGTGTGCCGCACCGCGCCGCCGGGAACGCTGGCGCTGATTTCGTACGCGCCCGCGAATCCCCGGAACGCGCAGCGTCCCTCGGCGTCGGTCGTCCCCTTGAACTGTGTTTTCCATTCCTGGTTGATGAGTCTGTCGAGCGCTTCATAGGCGGGTTTGGGATTCAGGTTCTCGTCGGTCAGACCGCCGAGGGCCGAGTTTTCGTTTCCATACGCCGTATTGTCCGGCAGATTCCACCACGTGATGCCGGCCATCTTCTCAATACTGAACCAGAGACGGTAGAGGTTCGTCACGACTTCTGCCTGGAGCGCTGCGCCGTCAGGACCGCTCCCCGGAATGGTGATCTCCGTGACATACAGCGGAGGGCCGAATTGGCCAAATGCGTCGTACACCTCGAGCAATCTCGCGGGTCCCATATCGGGGTTGCCCAGAAAGCCGGTATCCAGCGCGTCTCTGGAGAAGAAGTGAAACTGAAATCCGATCCCCTCGATGCCGCATCCCTGTTTCAACAGGGTGTCGACCTGTTTGTGATACCGGTTTTCCCCGATGGGCCTGTGGCTTACCGTCATCACCTCGTTGATCATCAACACGCTTACCTCCGGAAACAGGCGGTGGGCCTGCTCGAACGCCCACGGCACATATGCCTGGTCCGGCGTATACAATGGATATGTGTCGTTGCTGACCAGCGACTCGTTCACGATGTCCCAGATGGCCACCTTGTCTCCATACCGCGCTGCGATTTCTTCGAAGCGTTTCACATAGGCCGCACGCAACGCGTCCGGGTCCTTGGGCACCCAGTCCGGATTGATCGAATGCCACAGCAGCGGATGGCCTTTCGGGGTGATGCCATGTGCCTGGCACCAGGCCACCAGGACGTCCGGCGGAGGGCGCCGCCAGAGGTACGGGGCCGTCTCGGCGAACCGCAGCGCGCCGGGCTCCGGTTCCAGGTCTTTCCAGTAGAACGGTATCGAGGCGAAATTGAACAGGCCTGTGAACGCCCGTTCGTACCGGGCGTTCAGTTCCGGTGTCGCAAGTTGGCCCAGTACAAAGAGATTCGCGCCGAACAGGAACGCATGGGTCTTCTGAACGGCCATCACCTCGGCGCCTGAAACCGGGCGGCCGTCTTCATCGAGCACACGCACCACGAGGTCGCCTTTACGGTGCTGTTCGATGCCCGATTCGATTCGCTGCAGGGCCTCCGCATCCGACCAACGCGCGCGGGAGTCCTCGATCGGTCCGGCATACGCCCCCGCCAAGGTCATTCCCAGGGCTGCCATCAAGGCTGCACTCTTCCAGAACTTCATCTCCACTCCTCTCCAAAAGACAGTATCCTCGCACCACATGCGGCTTCGCCCGCCCATGATAGTGAATCCGCCGGCGGCACGTCCACAGAAGTTCCGGAACCCCGGTCCCGGCAGTTGAATTCGCGTCCCGCTTTCTGGTCGAATCCCAACGGGTACCTTTGCCCCGAGTACAGCAGGGAGGCCAGCATGCCGGTGAATCGGGTTTGTCTATGGGTCGTGATCGCGTTCCTGTCCGCTTGGATTGCTCCCCTCGTTGCCTCAGCGGCAGCGGCGTCCCCTCCGGGGGCCGTCATCGGCATCCATCCTTCCTGCGAAGTGGACACCTTTGCTCCGGGCGCAAAGCTCTATACCAACCGCGACTACGTCGTGGCGGAATGTCCCGATGCCCTGCGGGGACGGCCCTTGCTCCGCGGCAGCATTGACTGGGTCGAGATTGAGTGCCTGGAACCGGGCGAGATCACCGTTCTGACGCCGGACCCCGTACACGAAACCGCCAAAAAATGCAGCCGGTTCAAGGAACTCGAGGAAGCCGGATTTCGTCGCATTGATGAGGGCCGGGTCTTTCAGCTTTTCGGCCAGCAGCCTTTTGATGTCGTGCGCACCTATCGCAAGACCCTGACGAAAGGCGAACGGCTTCGGCTGCGGAAATGGGCGGTCGTCACGGGCTTTTTGGCAGCGCGCCCATTTCCCGACCCGGCGGAATCGTGGTCTCAAAACACCGGCGAGCTGCTCTACAACGGCATCCGCCTGCCGGAAACCTGGCCGCCGCGCAACGTCCGTCCGGACAACACCGAGCCCATGGCCGTACCTTACCTCGACCATTCTCCGGCCGTGATTCCCATTGATGTGGGGCGGCAGCTCTTCGTGGACGATTTTCTCATCGAGAAGACGACGCTGAAACGCGCGTTTCACCTCGCCAGAAAATACGACGGGAATCCGATCCTCAAGCCCGAGACCCCCCTCGAGACCAACCGGCCCCGCAACGCCATCGCCTGCCCCAAAGACGGGGGCGTCTGGTGGGAGCCCGGCGAACAGCTCTTCAAAATGTGGTATGAGGCCGGCTGGATTCACACGATCTGCTATGCCACCAGCACGGACGGCCTCAAATGGGAGCGTCCCGCGCTGGACATCGAACCGGGCACCAACCGCGTCCTTCCGCCTCAATACAAGTGCGACTCCTGGAACGTCGTCCCCGACTACACCGGCAAGGACCCCGCCCAGCGGTTCAAAATCTTCGTCATGCCCGGCGGGTACGGCGAGGCCATGGCCTTTGTGTCCTCCGACGGCGTGCATTGGAGCGGCCCCGTCATGACCGGGCCCACCGGAGACCGCAGCGCCATGTTCTACAACCCCTTCCGGAAGAAATGGGTGTACAGCCTGCGCTCAAACTGGCGCGGGCGCTCCCGCGACTATTGGGAGCACAGCGACTTCCTCGAGGGCGCTCGCTGGGAAGCCGGGCAACCTTACCTGTGGTGCGGGGCCGACCGGCTCGATCCTCCAGACCCCGAAATCGGCGAGACGCCGCAACTCTACAACCTCGACGCGGTCGCGTACGAGAGCATCATGCTCGGCATCTTCGAGATTCACCTCGGCCCGCCCAATGAGGAGTGCAACAAACGCGGTCTGCCCAAGATCACCGAACTCACTCTGGCCTACAGCCGCGATGGCTGGCACTGGCACCGCCCCGACCGCAGGGCCTTCATTGCCGCCGAACGGCGCGACGTGTGGGACCGCGGCTATGTGCAGCCGGTCGGGGGCATCTGCACCATCCACGGCGATACCCTCTGGTTTTACTATACGGGGTTCCAGGGCGATCCCGAACGAAAAGAGCGGCCGTTCCTCGAAGCCGGCATGTACGACCGCGGAAGCACGGGCGTCGCATTCCTCCGCCGCGATGGCTTTGCCTCCCTGGAGGCAGACGCTGCCGGCGGCGACATCCTGACGCGTCCCATCACCTTCACCGGGAAACATCTTTTCGTCAATGTGGACGCTCCCCAGGGCCAGCTTCGTGCCGAACTGACCGACGAGTCCGGGAACCCGATTGCCCCGTTCACTCTCGACAACTGCGAAGTGCTTTCCGCCAACAGCACCCTGGCGCAGGTACGCTGGAGTGCGGGAGACGACCTGACCGCGCTGGCCGGCCGGCCCGTGCGCATACGGTTCCAGCTAACGAATGGGGCGCTGTACGCCTTCTGGGTGAGCCGCGACCGCACCGGACGAAGCGATGGCTATGTTGCCGCCGGTGGGCCCGGGTATACCGGACTCGTCGACACGGTTGGCAATGCCGCGCTCGCCGCGCCTGCCGGAACCTGACCCCTGGCAATGACTATCAAGGCCGGTGTCGCGCCAACTGCGCCGCGCACATGGAAAACGCCTGGCACACGGCCAGGCGCTGCAAAGTCTCGAAGAATGGTAGATGGCCCGCCGGGTCGGACACACCGCGCAGGGTTACGCGCAGTGCCGGGTCCCCACGCGAATTCGCCCGATCAGGAAGTCCGCGCTTTCAGACGCTCCAGGATCTCCAGCGCAACGCTGTTGTCCTCGGTCTTGCGGTCATGCCAGTCGGGGTACGTGAGGAGTGTTACCCCGTACACCTGTTTCATGGACTCGATCATGACCTTGGTGGTCTCTGGCGACTCTTCTTCCAGCACAATCGTGTACTTGACCCGGTGCGGCACAAACAGCGTCCGCCGCGTCATGTCGGTGAACGCAACGAACCGGCCGCGCTTGTCGCGCGTGTAAATCTCCAGGTCCATCTCCCGAAGAACCGCTTTCGTGGCTTGCCACGTTTCTTCGAACGGCGCTTCGACGAGCGCCGAATCGTTCAGGGCAAACCCCGTCGTGTCGCGCGCGGCCCGGGCACATCCCGCTCCAGCCACCAACACAACCAAGATGCTGAAATAAAGGAAGTTGCGACGCATTTCCACTCTACACCCCATGTTTGTTGAGCGATTGTAGCATACCCCGGGATGCCCCGCAAGGCATTTGCATGCTTTTTTTATCCTCTGCTATCGTAGCGTTTCAAGTGGTTCGTGCCCGGGCCTGCCGTTGCATGCGAGCTCCGGCCGTGACGATGCGCTGCGGCGCGCCAGTTGCCGGCCGAAAGGGAGGAAAGCCCGCCCGGACATCTTTCGCCATAAAGGGTCCCTGAATGTCCGAACAGACAGCCACGGCCGACGTCCTGCTCGTCGAGCGAGTCCCCGAAACCGCGCGCCATATCATGTCCTATCTCGACGAACACGGCTACGCCGTCGAGTGGGTCGACGATGGCGAAAAGGCCTTTAACCGTATCGACGACCGCTCCTACGACGTCCTCATCACCGAACTCAATGCCCACAGAATCAAGGGCATGCGCCTTCTTGAACTGGCTCTCGAGCGCAGCCCCGAAATGTGCGTCATTCTCATTACCGAAGAGCCCGATGTCGAACTGGCCACCGAGGCCATGCGCCAGGGCGCCTACGATTTCCAGACCAAGCCCGTAAACCTCGGCAAGCTCGAAGCCGTCATCCAGCGCGGGTTGGGGCGCATGCGCCTCATGCTCGAACAGCACGAACTCAAACGCCGACTCGACGAACAATACGGATTGGGCAGCCTGGTCGGGAAATCCCGTCCCATGGTCAAGGTATATAACGCCGTCCGGCAGATCGCCCCCTCAAAATCCACCGTGCTCATTCAAGGCGAAACCGGCACCGGCAAAGACCTCGTCGCCCAGGCTATCCACAACAACAGTCCCCGGCGCGACGCCCCGTTCGTAAAACTCAATTGCGCCGCCATCCCCGAAGCCCTGGTCGAGAGCGAGCTGTTCGGGCATGTCCCCGGCGCCTTCACCGGCGCCGATCAGATTCGTAAGGGGCGGTTTGAGCTCGCCGATACCGGGGCCCTCTTTCTCGATGAGGTCAGCGAGCTGTCTCCCGCACTGCAGGCCAAGCTCCTGCGGGTCCTCGAATACCAGCAGTTTGAACGTCTCGGCGATTCCCGGACGCTCACGGTCGACGTGCGGCTCATCGCCGCCACCAACCGGCCGCTGCGGCAGATGGTCGAGCAGGGGCTGTTCCGCGACGACCTCTACTACCGTCTGCGCGTGGTCGTCATCGAAATCCCCGCCCTCCGCGACCGGCGCGAAGACGTCCCGCTTCTCGTTCACCATTTCATTCGCGAGGCATGCGAAACCAACGAAAAACGCATCGACGGCATCACACGGGGCGCCATGGACGTGCTCGGCCGCTACGACTGGCCGGGAAACGTTCGCGAATTGCGCAATATCATCGAGGGCATGGTCATCATGGCACGCAGCGGCCATCGCCTCGACGTGGACGACGTCCCCGGCCATATTCGCCGCAATACCGTCCCCGAAGTCAGCGAAATCCGCATACCCACCGGCGCGACCATGGAACAGGTCGAGCGAATCGTTATTCAGGAGACCATGAAGGTCTGCGGTTTCAACAAGGAAGCCTGTGCCAAGACCCTCGGCATTGGGTTGCGGACCCTGTACCGCAAACTGAAACAGTACGATATCCGTTGACACGGCCCCCTCCGGGCAGGTAGTGTCACGACTGAGGGGGGGAGACCCGACCGGTGCCCGATTCGCCACAAGAACTACTGGAACTGCTGATTCACGAATCCGACGAGGAACGGTGCCGGGCCATCGCACGCGAGCTCGTCGAGCGCTGCGACGGGGCGCTGGCCGGGCAACTGCTTCGCCTTCTGAACTCCTACCCCGGTCCGGTGGCCGAGGCGGCGGCGTTCCTCCTGGCGGAGCGGTCGACGGGCGGTTTCGTTTCCGCGGG
>JAAYAQ010000255.1 GCA_012719295.1 Candidatus Hydrogenedentota bacterium
CTGGCGAACTGGACCTATACCGAGCGGACCCTCGGCATTGAGCGCGACACCGTCCTGTGGCTGTACACGGACGGGGTGGTTGAAACGCGGTCCGCCGAAGGCGAGGCGTTTGGCGAGCAGCGCCTGCACGACGCCATTCAGTCGCTGGAAGGCGAATCATCGAGGGCGGTGGCGGAACTGGTCGGGATGCTTCGCGCCTATGAAGCCGGACGGCGTCCCAGCGACGATCAGGTCATCATGTTGATCGAATTCACGTAGTCCCGGGCTGTCGGGGCCTGCTTCATCCTTGTTTGCGGCACTGGTGCTGTGGTTAGCGCGATGTCCCCGTGGCCGGTTCCGGTTGCGCGGGGGAGGTGCGTTGCGGCACCATGGGGCAAATCCAGAACGGCATGGAGATTTTACGATGCGAGGCATGCGACGGACGCTATGTATTGTTTTGGCGGTGCCCTGGATGGTTGCGGCGCGGGACGCGGCGGCGCAGGAGGCCCAGCCGCTCACCGCGGCATTGAACGGCGAGCAGGTGGACGTCTCGGTGAATGGCGTTCTTTTCACCAGCTACACGTTTTCCCCGGGGCAGAAGTATCCCTATTTCTGGCCGGTCATGGGCCCGGTTTCCGGCAAGACCGTCACGACGGAGACTTCCGAACCGTATCCGCACCACCACTCGCTGTTTTTCGGCTGCGACCGGGTGAACGGGGGCAATTACTGGCAGGAGGGGAACGAGCGCGGGCAGATTCTCTCGCAGGGACCGGCGATTGTTGAGGCGGCCGGCACGCGGGTCGTGATCACGGACGAGTGCCTGTGGAAACAGCCGGGCCAGGAACCGGTGATCCGCGACACGCGCACGATCACCCTATCGGCTCCGAACCCGGCCACGCGCCTGATCGATTTTGAAATCGTTCTTCATCCGCTTGTGTACGTCAAGATCGAAAAGACGAACCATTCGCTGTTCTCGGCGCGGATGGCGCCCGAACTGAGCGTGGCGTCGGGGGGCACGCTCATCAATGCGGAGGGGGCTACGGCTGAAAAAGGCACTTTTGGGACGGCGTCGCCGTGGTGCGACTACTTCGGCACGCGTGAGGGCGTGACCGAGGGCCTCGCGATCTTCCAGCACCCGCTCAACCCCTGGTACCCGGCGAAATGGTTCACGCGCGACTACGGGTTCTTCTCGCCGACGCCCATGTTCTGGCCCCAGGGGGATTTCACGGCGCTGCCGGCGCGCGAGCCCGTCACGCTGGCCTACCGGGTCGTCGTCCATGCCGGCGACGTGAAGGCGGCCGGCATCGCGGAACTCTTCGGAGCGTACCGGGCGGCCGCGCTCGTCCGGGACCGTTAGGCGCGGGGGGATGCTCAGGCGCGCCGCTTGTCCTCCATTGGGGTGGCGAATCCTTCGATGCGGTTGTCGGTGAAGGTGTTTTCGCCGCACTCTTCGCCGATTCGAATGCCGACGCGGCTCGCGGGACCGCGTGTCTCGATGACTTCGTTGTGCGCCAGGGTGTTTCCGGCAGTGATGCCCTGGAAATCGACCGCGGCGCCGTTATCGGGACCATTGTCGCGGATTCGGTTTTCTTCGAGGAGGTTGCCGGTCGGGGTGAATCCCTCGCCGCGTTCGGGGCGGAACAAGACGCCCGTTTCGCCGCTGCCTGCGATCTCGTTATTGCGGATGACGTTGTAGTGGTCGCGGTGGCCGATGGAGAGGCCCTGGCCGGTGTTGTCGAGTATCCGGTTGTTTTCGGCGAGGCCGTACTGCACGCCCCAGCAGAAGAAGAGGCCGATTTTGTTCCGTTCGATCCGGTTGTTTCGAATCAGGGGCCGTTGCGAGCCGGAGCCCGGGTGCATGCCGAGGTCGGCGTTGCCGTGGGTGTAGCAGTCCTCGACCACCACGTCGTGGCAAACCTGCCAGCTGATCCCGTCGCCGTTGTTGTTTCGGGCCTCGACGCCCCGGATGAGGATGCGGCTGCAATCCTGAAACCAGAGGTTGCCCGCGTAGTTGCCGTTCAGCGGCGCGTTCGCTTCGCGGTTGCCGTCGATGACCAGGAGTTCGATCGCCAGATTCGCCTTTTCCTCGGCGGTGACCAGCGGAAACAGGGTCGACACCGAGGGTGTCTTCATGGTCCAGATGTTCTTTCGAAGAGAGCGATCGAGTTTGAACCGGTTCCCGCTCCGGGCGACCAGGGTGCGTTTCAGCACTTCTTTGCCCCCGTCATGCGGGTTGTCGGCCTGGATGCATATCCCGTCGCCGACCTGAAACCCCGTGGCGTCGGCCAGCGTGATTTCCTGGTCGAACCAGTCGGAATCCGCCGCGATGGTGGTCTGCACGGAGGGTTCCTTGATGAGAACCGTCGAATCGCCCTCGCCGAGCAGGCGGACTCCCGAGGGGAGGTAGATGGCGTTTCTCAGGCGGTACGTGCCGGCCAGGATGTGCACGGTGCCGCCGCCCAGGCGCGCCAGGTAGTCCGCGGCGGCCTGGATCGGCTTCTCGGATTCCCCGGCGAGGTCGGCGCCGCGCGGTCCCACGGAGATGACCAGGCGCTGTTCCCAATCCGGCTCCACGGCCAGGTCTCCCGATGTCGCACGCGGGCATTTCACCTGCGGCATGTCCGCTGCGCCGGCCCATCGCACCCACCCCCATCCTGCGACGGCTCCTGAAGCCACCCGCAACACCTCGCGCCGGTTCATGTGCTTCCTGCTCGGTTTCATAGTCTGGCCTCCTTGGGACTGCCTACCTGCGATACTTCATAGTGCATGATATCGCGCCACGGCGCAACGCGTTTCAGCGGCACGCCCGTCTGTATCGTGCGTACCCGGCGATGCGGGCTTTTCGCGTGTGTCGCACGCCGTGGCGTGTTGGTCTATAATCGCACGCGGTTTAGGGTTTGCGGGAAATCCGCGTCTATGGGAAACAGGGGAATGTGAATCATGAGATACAGCGCACTTGGCAAGTCCGGCATCACGGCTTCGGTCATCGGCATGGGAACGTGGGTTACCGGGGGCGGCATGATCTGGGGTGAAGATCCCGATGACGCCGAATCCATCCGGGCGATACACGCCGCGCTTGATACCGGCATTACGTTGATCGACACCGCGGCCTCCTACGGGCGGGGCCGCAGCGAGGAAGTGGTCGGGAAGGCCATCCGCGACCGTCGCGAGAAGGTCGTGCTGGCGACCAAGTGCGGGCTTCTGGTGGACGACGATCGCGGGGCATTCTTTGCGGAATTCGACGGGCATACCATGTACCGCAGCCTGCGCCCGGAGACGATTCGGGAGGAGCTCGAGCTGAGCCTGCGCCGCCTGCAGACCGACTATATCGACCTGTATCAGACGCATTGGCCGGCGATCGAGCCGTTGAAGACGCCGATCGCCGACACCATGGCCTGCCTGATGGATTTGAAAGCCCAGGGGAAGATCCGGGCGATCGGGGTCTCGAACGTGAGCCTCGACGAGTTGAAGGAGAACGACGCCGCGGGCGAGCTTTCCAGCTGCCAGCTTCGTTACAGCATGCTGACCCGGCATGCCGAAGACGACATACTCCCGTATTGCCTGAAGCACAACATCGCGACGCTCACCTACATGTCGCTGGAACAGGGTCTCCTGACCGGGAAGATAGGCATGGACCGGGTGTTTTCGAAGGACGAGTTCCGGAGCGACCTGAGCTGGAACCCCTGGTTCGCGCTGGCGAACCGTCAACGCGTTCTGGACCTGCTGGCCGGCTGGCAAGAGCTGACGGCCACGTACCGGTGCACGCTGGCGCAACTGGTGCTCGCGTGGACGCTCGGCCAGCCCGGCGTGACCCATGTGCTGGCCGGGGCGCGGAAGACCAGCCAGATCGAGGAGAACGTGGCCGCGGCCGACCTGGACATTGCCGCGCAGGATTTGGATCGCATGCGGCGCGATATCGAGGCGCTCGGGACGCCGGCCTGACGGGAAGACGGTTCCGGTTTTCGGAGAAATCACGCAGAGAATGAGGAAATGGACCCAGACCATGCGCCTTGCCCGGTTCACCGTCCTGGCCCTGCTCGCCGGTATTGTTCCCTGCCTGGCCGTTCCCGCCGAGGGCTGCCGCCTGTGGCTGGACGCCCTGGACGTTGATGCCGACAACGCGCCCGATACGCTTGCCGGCAACACGCCGGTGGCCGTATGGGCCGACAAGTCGGGCCATGGCCACGACGCCGTGCAGGCCGAGGCGCCGCTTCAACCCGTCTACGAGGACGCGCGCGTTACGGGATACCCGGCGCTCCGGTTTGGCGGGACGCAATGCCTTGTCAGCGGATGCGCGGCCGAATGGTCCGCGACCGACTGGACCGTGTTTGCCGTAGCGACGCTGGACGCCAGCGCTCCCGATAATTATCGCGGGATCATCGGGAACCGGTTCGGGCCGGGCCATGCCGAGTGGTGGACCCTGGGCACGAAGGGCGACGGCTCGGCGTACCTCGAGCTTGCCGCGGGCGTGGGCGTGCATACGCCATTGCGCCTGGCCGATTCCAGCGCGCATCTGTACACGGTGGTCAAGCAGGGCCACAGTTTTCACCTGTTCCGCGACGGCGCGCTGGCGGGTTCGGCCGAACGGGGCGACGTCGGCGGGCTGGATAACGAGCTGCGCGTGGGACGCTGGTTCGGCGACGGGCAGGGCTGGATTGGCGGTATCGCCGAAGTGCGCCTCTACGACGGCGCCATGGGCGAGGATGCGCGGACGGCGATCGAGAACGAGCTCATCTCCAAATGGGAGATCGTTCCTCCGCCGGATACGTACCGCAGGCAGGCGACGTGGGCGGCCACCATGGCGGAGGCCCGCGACCGGCTCCTGGCCCTGGCGTCCGGACAGGGCCCCGCATCGCGGCGCGACTGGCGAGCCAGCGTATGGGAGCACGCGCGCGCGGATTTTCCGGAAGAATCCCGCGCGATGACCGGCGTTGTTCCCGGCCCCGGGCATCTGGAATGGTTCCTGCCGCGCGACTCGAATGAACTGGAACGCGCGCTCGTCGGCCAGGCGGGCGAAGCCATCCGGCGCCAGGTGGACGCCCTGGCGGCCGCCGGCGCCCCCGCCGGCGACCCGCGGTGGCTTGAATTGCTCCAGGAGGCGGCCGGGGTGCGCGACCGGTTCGCGCGGACGGCGGCCCGGCTCGAGCGCATCAACCTGATCGCGTTGCGGCGGGCCGTCGAGGACCTGCGGCGCACGTTTCCCGAAACGTATCCCGGCGGAACACACTACCTCGCGGAAATCGACCGGTTCGCCGCCGAAAAGGACGCGTTGCTGGCCGGACTTCAGGCATTCGATGGGGCGGCCCTCGAGAAGGCCGATGAGTTTCTGGCCATGCACCGCGAGGCGCTGCTCGCGAACCCCTTGCTGGATTTTGACCGGCTGCTCTTTGTCCGCCGGGGGCTCTCGAGCCCCTCGCTGGGCCTGGTACAGAACTGGCAGAGCAATTGCGCCCTGCCGGTGCGCGGTTTTGACGACGAGATCGCGCTCCTGAGCCTTTCCGCGCCGGACGGAGCGGCGTCAACGCTGTACCGCCCCGCGGAGCCTGTGTTCACGGGCGATGTCGATCTGCATTTCGATGCCGACCGGCTGCTTTTTTCGTCGATCGGCAGCCACAACCGCTGGCAGATCTTTGAGATTGGCATCGACGGTTCGGGGTTGCGGCAAGTCACCCCCGGCGACCAGCCCGATGTCGACAACTACGATGCGTGTTACCTGCCCGATGGCGACATCATCTTCTGCTCGAACGCCTATTTTGTGGCCGTTCCGTGCGTGAACGGGAGCACGCGGACGGCCGTGCTGTACCGGATGCGTGCCGACGGGTCGGGCATCCGCCAACTGTGTTTCGACCAGGAACACAACTGGTGCCCGACGGTGCTGAACAACGGCCGCGTCATGTATCTGCGGTGGGAATACACCGACACGCCGCACAGCCACGATCGCGTGTTGTTTCACATGAACCCGGACGGCACCGAACAGATGGAGTACTACGGGAGCAATTCGTATTGGCCCAACTCGCTGTTTTATGCGCAGCCCGTGCCGGACCATCCCACGCGATTCATGGGGATCGTGAGCGGGCACCACGGCGTGCCGCGCATGGGCGAACTGGTCCTGTTCGACCCCGCCCGCGGCCGCCGGGAGTCCGCGGGGGCGATTCAGCGCATCCCCGGCTACGGCATCCCCGTGCGCTCCGAAACCGATCCCAAGTATGGCTCGACGCTGATTCAGGACAATCTGGTCGACGATTCCTGGCCCAAGTTTCTCCATCCTTTTCCGCTCAGCGACACGTATTGCCTCGTTGCATGCAAACCCACGCCGGAATCGTTGTGGGGCCTTTATCTGGCCGATGTGTTCGACAACCTGTTGTTGCTCCGGGAGGAGCCGGGGTATGCGCTGTTCGAGCCGGTGCCGGTCCGGAAACGCCCCGTGCCGCCCGTCGTCCCGTCGAAGGTGGACCTGAACCGCGGCGACGCGGTGGTCTATCTGGCCAATGTGTACGAGGGCGCGGGGCTGCAGGGCGTTCCCCGGGGAACCGTGAAGGCGCTACGTCTGTTCACGTACCACTTTCTGTATCCGGGCATGGGCGGGCCGCAGGCGGTCGTCGGGATGGAAGGGCCGTGGGATATCAAACGGATCATGGGCACGGTGCCCGTGGCGGACGACGGCTCGGCATACTTCCGCGTGCCGGCCAACACGCCGATCTCGGTGCAGCCGCTTGATGAGGAGGGCAAGGCGCTGCAGTTGATGCGGAGCTGGTTCACCGCGATGCCCGGCGAGGTCCTTTCCTGCGCGGGATGCCACGAGAGTCAGAGTTCCGCGCCCCCGGCCCGGCCCACGCAGGCCGTGCGGCGCTTGCCCGCGGAGATCGAGCCGTGGTACGGTCCTTCGCGCGGGTTCAATTTTCTGCGCGAGGTGCAGCCGGTGCTCGACCGGCACTGCGCCGGCTGCCATGACGGGTCCCGGCCCATCCCCAACCTCAAAGAGCGGGCCTATATCACCGATTACACGAGCGTGTTCCACCATGGCGGGCAGGATGCGGGCCATTTCTCGGTGTCCTATGCCGAACTGCACCGTTTTGTGCGGAGGCCCGGACTCGAAAGCGACTACCACCTGCTGACGCCTCTGGAATTCCACGCCGATACCACCGACCTGGTCCAGATGCTCCGGAAGGGCCATCACGGCGTGCACCTGGATGCCGAGGCGTGGGACCGGATCATCACGTGGATCGATCTCAACGCGCCCTTCCACGGGACGTGGCACGAGATCGCGGGCGAGGAACGCGTGGCGGGGCCCGCGCAACGCCGCCGGGAGCTGCTCCGGCTCTACGCGAATATGGATCAGAATTTCGAGGCCATTCCCCCTTTCCCTGAAGCTCTTGTCGAGCCCGTCCTGCCCGCGCAGGCGCCGGTGGCGCAGGCGCCGGCCCCGGTGTGCCCGGGCTGGCCCTTCGATGCCGCGGAGGCCCGGCGCCGCCAGGCGGACGCCGCGGGAACCCTGCGCCTGGCCGCGGAGACTTCCCAGACGCCCGTACGGCAGACCATCGACCTGGGCGAGGGCGTCAGCCTCGAGCTGGCGCTCGTCCCCGCGGGCTCGTTTGTCATGGGCGCCGCGGACGGCGAGCCGGATGAGGCGCCTCAGTCGGTTGTTGTTGTTGAGGAGCCATTCTGGATGGCGCGCACGGAGATCACCAACGCCCAGTTTGAAATCTATGACCCCACGCACGACAGCGGCGTCGAGAGCCGGTTTTCCATGCAGTTCGGCGTCCGGGGGTTCTATGTGAACGGGCCCGGGCAGCCCGTGGTGCGCGTCTCCTGGACCGAGGCGATGGCCTTCTGCGACTGGCTCAGCGCGACGACCGGGCGGCGGTTCACGCTTCCGTCCGAAGCGCAGTGGGAATATGCCTGCCGGGCGGGATCGGCGGAGGCCTTTTCATTCGGGCCCGTCGATGCCGATTACACCCGGCAGGCCAACTTGGCGGATCAGAAACTGCGCGAGTTCGTGTGCCATACCTACAAGAAAGAGCGCGAACCCTGGCTTAACGCGAGCAAGTACGACGACTGGATCCCCAAAGACCTGCGTTTCAATGACGGAGGGTTTTTGTCGGACGGCGTGGGATTGTACGAGCCCAACGCGTGGGGGTTGCATGACATGCACGGAAACGTCTGGGAATGGACGCGTTCAGCGTGCCGGCCGTATCCCTATGACGAACACGACGGCCGCAATGTGCCCGGAGCGGACGGCGAACGCGTGGTGCGCGGCGGCTCGTGGCGCGACCGGCCGACGCGGGCCCGGTCGGCCGTACGCCTGGCGTACCGCCCCTACCAGTGCGTGTACAATGTGGGTTTTCGAGTGGTGTGCGACGTGGAGGGACCGGTTCAGGCCGCGCGGCGCGCCCCGGAGTGAGCGCGCGGCGCCGGTGCGTCCCGTGGCGGGCCCGGCACAGAGGGGGGCTGCATGCGTCCTGTGAAGATGGTCTTCGTTGTCGGATGCGGGATTGCGCTGTTGTGGTCGTTGCAGGCGCATTCGGCGTTCGACGCCGGGTCTCCCGCGGAGCGGCTGCGCTCGTTTAACGGAGCGGCCCTGCGTCTCGCGATTGAGGACCTGATCCGCGAATTCGGCGAGCGGTATCCCGACGGTCCGGCGTACCTTCAGGCGCTTGACCGCTACGAAATGTGGGTGCGGGAGATGCGCGATGCGGCCAGCCTCAGCGAACGCGGGGGCTTGTGGGGCTGGCATCCCAACGATCCCGCCGTGCAGGCGCGCGTGGATGAGATACTCGCGTTCCAGCGGAATGCCCTTCTCGCCAATCCACTGCTGGATTTCCGGCGGCTCCTGCTTGTCAAACGCAGCGAGGGCAATCTTGGCCTTCCCATGAATTGGGAGAGCAATTCCAGCATTTCGCGTGACGGCATCGACAACGAGCTCTGCATCCTCTCGCTTGACCATCTCGACGCGGACCCCGTGCGGCTCTTTAAACCGGAAGGGGGGCGGTTCGTAGGCGATGTGGATCTGCACTTCGACGGCGAACGCATGCTGTTGTCGATGCCCGGCGAAGACCGGCGCTGGCAGGTGTTTGAACTGGGTGTGGACGGGACCGGGTTGCGGCAGCTCCCCTTGATCGACGAGCCGGATGTCGACAATTACGATGCGTGCTACCTTCCCGACGGGGCGCTCCTGTTCAGTTCGACGGCCTGTTTTGTTGGCGTCCCGTGCGTGACCGGGTCGTCGCATGTGTCCCATCTATTCCGGTACGAACCCGAGACCGGGGCCATCCGCCGGCTCACGTTCGAGCAGGACCACAACTGGTGCCCGGCCGTCCTCAACAACGGCCGGGTGCTGTATCTCCGCTGGGAGTATTCGGATCTCCCGCATTTTGTGTCGCGGATTCTCTTTCACATGAACCCCGACGGCACCAATCAGGCGGAGTATTACGGCAGTAATTCCTACTGGCCCAACGGGCTGTTTTTCGCCCGGCCGGCGCCCAATCATCCCACCCTGGTTGCCGCGATCGTCAGTGGCCACCACGACGTGCCGCGGATGGGCGAGCTGGTGCTCATCGATCCCGCCCGGGGCCGCGCACAGGCCGGCGGCGTGGTTCAACGCATCCCGGGACGGGGCCAACCGGTCGAGCCCGTCATCCGCGACGGGCTGGTGATGAACAGCTGGCCGAAGTTCCTGCATCCCTGGCCGCTGAGCGACAAATACCTCCTGGTTGCATCGAAACCTGCCCCGGAATCGAAGTGGGGCATCTATCTCGTCGACGTGTTCGACAACATGACGCTGCTTAAAGAGATTGACGGTTACGCGCTGCTGGAGCCGTTGCCGTTGCGGCCGGCGCCGCGCCCGCCCGTCATCGCGCCGCGCGTAAACCTGGCCGATCCCGAAGCGACGGTGTATCTCACCGACGTGCACGGGGGGCCCGGTCTGGACGGCGTCCCTCGCGGCACGGTCAAGCGGTTGCGACTCTTTACGTACCATTTTGCGTACCACAACATGGGCGGCCAGGTGAACCGCGTAGGTCTCGACGGCCCCTGGGATATCAAACGTGTGCTGGGAACCGTGCCGGTGGAATCCGACGGGAGCGCGCTGTTTCGGGTCCCCGCGAACACGCCGATCTCGATTCAGCCGCTGGATGCGGAAGGCAAGGCGCTTCAGTTGATGCGGAGCTGGTTGGTGGGGATGCCGGGAGAGGTGGTTTCGTGCGCGGGCTGCCACGAACCGCAGAACGTTACCCCACCCGCCCGCAACACGCTTGCCGCCCGGCGGCCCCCCAGTCCGATCACGCCGTGGTACGGACCCACGCGCGGTTTCGCGTTCACGCGGGAAGTCCAGCCCGTGCTTGACGCCTACTGCATTGGATGTCACGACGGCCGCGAGGACCGCCCGGACTTTCGCGATGCCCCGCCGGTGCATCCGCCCGCCGGCCAGGAAGCCTATTCCACGGGTTCGAAGTTCACGCCCGCGTATCTGGCGCTTCGGGCGTATGTCCGCACGAGCACGATCGAGAGCGACATGCACCTCCTCACGCCGTGCGATTTTCACGCCGATACCTCGCGCCTGGTGCGCCTGCTGTCGAACGGGCACCATGGCGTCGAGCTCTCTCCGGAAGCCTGGGACCGGCTGATCACGTGGATTGATCTTAATGCGCCCGCGCACGGCACGTGGCATGAAATCGTGGGCGAGGAGCTGGTCAATCACCAGCGCGACCGCCGCCGCGAACTCTTGAAACGGTATGCGGGCATTGACGAAGACCCCGAAGCGATCCGCGAGCTCCCCGTGCTGGCCGATGAACCCGCGGCCGCGCCGGTTCCGGCGGCAGCGACTCCGGAACCGGAGGCCGCGCCGTCGGGACTGCCCGAACCGCCCCTCGCGGATGCGGCGGCCCCGGGCGCCCTCCGCGCCATCGAGCTCGCGCCGGGCATTTCCCTCGACTTGGCGTTCGTTCCGTCCGGCGCCGTCTCCCCAGGCAGCGACGCGGGCCATTCGCCGGGACGTCCCGTGCACGGCGCCGCTATCCCGCGCGGTTTCTGGATGAGCCGCCACGAAATCACCAACGAGCAATTCGCGGTATTCGAGCCGACGCACGACAGCCGCCTGGAACACGGCGATTTTCTTCAGTTCAGCGTCGAGGAGCGCGGCTACCCCCTGAACGGCCCGCAACAGCCGGTGGTGCGCGTTTCGTGGGAGGAGGCCATGCGTTTCTGCGAATGGCTGGCCCGGCGCACGGGGGAGGCCGTCACGCTGCCGTCCGAGGCCGAATGGGAGCACGCCTGCCGCGCCGGCGCCCCGACGCCGATGTGGTATGGCGATGCCGGCGCCGATTTCGCCGCTTTCGCGAATCTTGCCGATGCCCGTTTCTCGCAGATCGACACGTTTGCCCCCTGGGACCTCCCTTCGGGTGCGCTATACCCCTACCGGCCGGCCATCCATGATGTGGACGACGGATTCCGCGTGTCCGCCCCGGCGGGCTCGTTCGAACCGAATCCGTGGGGCCTGTTTGATATGCACGGGAACGTGGCGGAATGGACCCGGAGCGCCTGGAGGGCGGGACCGGGTGTCGCCGCCGGGAACGGGCGGGACGCCTCCGATTCGCTCGAAAAGCGCGTCGTGCGCGGCGGGTCGTGGTATGACCGCCCCGCCGGGGCCACGGCGGCCAGCCGGTATGCCTATCACCCCTGGCAGAAGGTCTACGACACCGGTTTTCGCGTCATCGTCTGTCCGCCCTGACGCCGCGTGGGGCCGGCGCTCCGGGTGTGCCCGTCATAGCGGAGCTGCGGTGGTTTGACACGCTCCGGCGGCCTTGTTATCCTCCTCCCAGCAGTTGTTGTAATACGTTCCACAGGTGGCATTTTTCTGCAACCGGACAGCTTCCTGATGGCCATGGCGCATGAAACATCCCCGTGCCGGGTAGCGATCCGCGTTCGGGGCACGATTTACCGGAGGCGCGTCCGGAAATCCCGCAAGGACGTGGAACCCGGTGTTTCAGCCGGGCATTCCGGCGGCCCTGGGAACGCCATTCACGGCACGGTCTCCGGCTGGCCCGGTGCGGACGCAATGGGCTTCGTCATGCCCCGGCGGCGCGGACACGGAACGGGATAGAGGCCCGGGGGCTCCCTCGGGAAACACGTTGGATTAAAGGAGGATACGAACGATGGCAGGCGCGAAGTTTCACCATTTTGGCGTACCCACGACCCAACAGGCCGGGAAGGAAGAGTATCTCGAGGGCGCGAAGGTCTACATCACGAATGCGGATGAACATCCGTTCCACATTGAATTCCTGCGTTTTGACAAAGACAGCCCGATGCATCCGGACGTTCAGAACACGCCCCATGCGGCCTTTATGGTCGACAACCTTGACGAGGCCATCCAGGGCCGCACGGTCATTGTCGAGCCGTTCGACGCCAACCCGTCGCTGCGCGTAGCCTTCATCAAGGACGGGGACGCCGTGCTCGAACTGATGGAAGCCAGGTGACCCGTCCGGGAACCGGTACGGATACTGAACCAAGGGGGAGCAAGCCGTCATGGCAATGAAGAAGTTTATCAACGATCCCGATCACCTCGTCAACGAGCTGCTGGCGGGTTTTGTGCTGGCCAATGCGAACAAGGTGGCGCTGACAGGCAACAATCTGGTCGTGCGGGCGCAGCCGAAACCCGCAAACAAGGTGGCCGTGGTCACGCTGGGCGGGAGCGGGCACGAACCCGCGCTGAGCGGATTTGTGGGCGAGGGCATGCTCGATATCAGCGTTCCGGGCGAGATCTTCGCCGCGCCCGGGCCTCCGCGCGTGTTCGAGGCGCTCAAATTGGCCAACCGCGACGCGGGGGCGCTGCTGGTCGTCCTGAATCACGAAGGCGATGTGATGACCGCCGGTATCGCGATGGAAATGGCCGAGAAAGAAGGCCTCAACGTGAAACAGGTTCTGACCCATGAAGACATCTCGGCGCCGTCGCGGCAGGATCCCCGGGACCGGCGCGGGCTGGTGGGCTGTTTCCCGGTAATCAAGGTGGCCGGCGCCGCCGCGGAACAGGGCCGGCCGCTGGACGAGTGCCTCGCCATCGCCGAGCGCATGGAACGCAACATGGCCACGCTCGCGGTCGCCGTTACGGGCGCGACGCATCCCTCGACGGGCAGCGTGATCGCGGAGGTGCCCGAGGCCGACATGATTGTCGGCATGGGCCAGCACGGGGAGGCCGGCGGGGGGCAACAGCCGCTCAAGAGCGCCGATGAAACGGCCGCAATCATGATCGACGCCCTGTGCGAGGACTTGGGGGCGAAGGCCGGCGACCGGCTGCTCGTGATGATCAACGGGGTCGGCTCGACAACGCTCATGGAACAGTATCTGGTGCTTAACGGTGTGAAAAAGGCCCTGGATGCGAAGGGCATCGGTTTGGCGCGCGCGATCGCGGGCGAGTTTCTTACGGTGCAGGAGATGGGCGGCTTCCAGATGTTTGCCGCGAAGATGGACGACGAGCTGCTGGCCCTGTGGGACGCCCCCTGCAACACGCCGGCGCTGGTTGTGAAATAGGCTCTGGGACGACAGAACGATGGTGACCTGCGAGCGATGGGTGGCGATGGTGCGCGCGGCGGCCGGGCAGGTGCGCGCCAGCCAGGAACTGCTTTCGAACCTGGATTCGCACGGCGGCGACGGCGATCACGGCACCACGATGGTCCGCGCCATGAACTGCATCGAGCAGGCCGTCGCGCAAGACCGGTCGTCGTCGATGCCGGACCTGTTGCGCGCCATCGGCTGGGCGGTCATGGGCGTTGACGGCGGCGCGACGGGCCCGCTTTTCGGGACGTTTTTCATGAGCATGTCGGATGCGGCGTCCGGAGACGCGGCGCTTGACGCGCGGGGGCTGGCGGCGGCGTTTGCGGCGGGTCTGGCGGGCGTACAGAAGCGTACCCGCGCCCGGGTGGGCGACAAGACGATGCTCGATGCCCTGGTGCCGGCGGTGGAGGCCGCCCAGGCGGCCGCGGACTGCGGGGGCTCGGTCGAAGACGTGCTGCGAAGCGCGTTCGAGGCCGCCCGCGCGGGCGCGGAAGGCACGAGTGCGTTGCAGGCGCGGTTTGGCCGCGCCAAAAACATTGGCGAAAAGAGCATTGGACAACCCGACGCCGGGGCAACCTCGGTTTCGCTCTTGTTCAAGGGGTTTTTGGAAGGAGTGACATCACATGCCTGATGCGGACAAGAAGACCGGCGACAAGGAGAAGGATTTCGGGATCGGCATTCCGCAGGAGACGCCCGGGTTTTTCCTCAAGGGCAGCGCCCATCTTGACTGGGGGATGAAACACCGGCTCGCGCGCATTTTCAATCCCAAGAGCGGGCGGACGGTCATGCTGGCGTTTGATCACGGCTACATCATGGGGCCGACGTCCGGCATTGAACGGATCGACCTCAGCATCCCCCCGCTGATTGACTACGTGGACTGCCTGATGTGCACGCGCGGGGCCTTGCGCACCTGCATCCCGCCCGAGACCAACAAGCCGGTGGTCATGCGGTGCAGCACCGGGGCCACGGTGCTCAAGGATCTCAGCGACGAGGTGATCGGGGTGACGGTCGAAGATGCCCTGCGCATGAACGCGGCCGCGGTGACCACGCAGGTCTGCATCGGCGCGACGCACGAACGCGAAACGCTCGAAAACCTGGCGTACCTGATCAACGAGGGCAACAACTACGGCGTTCCGACGCTCGGCGTCACCGCCGTGGGTAAGGAACTTGTGCGCGACGCCCGGTATCTGGGCCTTGCGTGCCGGGTGGTCGCGGAACTGGGCGCGCATTTCGTGAAGACGTATTACTGCGAACCCGATTTCGAGGAAGTCGTGGCGGGATGTCCCGTCCCGATCGTGATTGCGGGCGGCAAGAAGCTCCCGGAGAAAGAGGCCCTCGAAATGGCGTACAAAGCGATCAGCCAGGGCGCCATGGGCGTGGACATGGGCCGCAACATCTTCTGCGCGGATGACCCCGTCGCGATGGTGCAGGCGGTGCGCCAGGTGGTTCACGAGAACGACACGCCGGCGAAGGCGTTTGACCTGTACGAGACCCTGAAACACGAACACGCGAAGTGACCGCCCCTGTGAATGAGGCCGGACGCGCAGGACGCGGTGCGCGCACCGAAGCAGGAGGAACCGGGTGATGATTCACATGACCAGGCGACAAATGATAGGCGGCGTTGTAGCCGGCGCGGCAATGTCTGCCGTTGGCGGGCGCGCACGCGCAAGCGAGGTGAACATGCTGAATAACAAGGATTTCTACAAGGCGGATGGCGGTTTTGACGCCGCGGCGGCGAAGGAAGCCTATTACGACATGATGCGGCGGTTCAATTACCCCATCGTCGACCGGCTCAAGGGCGAGGAGTTCTGGGCGGTCGATTTTGGTCTGGGTAAGTTTACCGAAGTGGGTATGGCGGGCATTTTCTGGCTGAATGTCAAGGAGCACGACTTTTTCGGCCACGAGATCTATCTGTTGCCCGGCCAGATGATCCCCGAACACCGTCATCTGAAGACCGAGGAGGCGCGGCCGAAAATGGAAGGCTGGCACACCCGTCATGGCTTTGTCTGGACGTACGGCGAAGGCGAACCCAATCCGGGAGACGTCGAGCGCATTCCGCCCAGTCACCGCGATATCGCCAAGGCCCGGCGCGCCCTCAAACTGATGCCCGGCGAGGTGACCTGGCTGCCCGTGGCTGAACAGTGGCATTCCATGCTGGCGGGGCCCGAGGGCGCCATCGTGACCGAGTATGCGTCGTACCACGACAACGCCGCCCTTCGGTTCACGATTCCGAACGCGAAACTGTAGGCCGGAAGCATGCGCAGGAGACGGGCCGTGCACCCGCCCTGCTGGATGGACCTGGAAGGTTTGTGCGAGCGGGCGTAGAGGCGCCGGAAACGGCG
Source organism: Candidatus Hydrogenedentota bacterium (assembly GCA_012719295.1). Lineage (GTDB taxonomy): Bacteria > Hydrogenedentota > Hydrogenedentia > Hydrogenedentales > SLHB01 > UBA2224. The sequence continues at coordinate 15,867 of JAAYAQ010000255.1, forward strand.
GCCGCGCGCCCGCACAACAAGAGGACATCGAGAACCGTGAGCCCTTTCCAAACCAATGCCCTGCGGATGGGTGTGTTTCTGACGTGCCTGGCTTGTGCGGTTGCGGCCGCGGCTGCGGCCGGCGAAGGCGGCGGCTCCCTGTATGTGAAGCACGAGACCTGGTCCGCGACCATGACCGCCGCGCGGCAGGCGTTCCAGGCCGCCGGGAATGACCCGGCTCTCGAGATCGGGCCGTGGCATACGACCGGCGCGTTGAAGGCGGACGGCTTTGCCCACGCGCTGTTCCCCGAGCAGGGGGTCGATCTGCAGGCGAAAACCGCCGACGGCAAACCGCTCTGGACGCCGCAACCGGACTGGAAAGACGGCGGGGTCATCAATCTGCCCGGCGGCGACTCGCAGTCGACGTATCTGTTCCGCACCATCCAGGCGGCCGGCCCCGTCACATTGACGGCCAGTTTTGGAAGCGACGACGGTCTCGAGGTCTGGTTCAACGGCGAGAAGGCCGTTTCGACGGACGTGCCGCGGGTGGCCGCTCCCAATCAGGATCGGACGGCCCTCTCGTTGAAACCGGGGGAGAACCGCCTGCTCCTGAAGATTTACAACCGGAGCGGTGGGCATGCGTTCTTTTTTGCGCTCGCCGACCAGCGGCTCGATGCGATCTGGCGCCAGATGGCCGCCGATTTCCCGCGCCAGGCCCGGTGGTTTGAGCAGAGTGTCGGAGGCGACGGCGTGATGGCCTGGTTCCGTCTCACTTCGACCGCGGCCGAGGAGCGCATCGTCACGGACGCGTTGGACCGCCTGGACGGTCTGGCCGACGGGCTTAAGAACGAATTGGGCGCGCTGAAAGCGGAAGCGGCGTCCGCCCATGACTCGCGCTGGCTGACCCTGTTCGAGCGCGCGCGTCTTGCCTCCGACAACGTGGATCTCCTGAACAGAGTCAACCTGGCGGCGGTACGGCGCGCGGTCGACGACCTGCGGACGGCCTACCCCGGCCAGTACCCCAATGGCCCGGCGCTGGCCGAGCGCATTGCCGCGCTGGAGGCGACGGTCCAGCAGGCACGCCAGGCCCTGCTCGAAGCCCGGCCCGGCGCGGAGAACGCCCTCGGCGAGGCGGCCGTTCAGGCGGCCGCGTTGCAGCGCGAAGCCCTGCTGGCCAATCCGCTGCTCGATTTTGACCGGCTGCTTCTCATTAAACGCGCGGAAGGCAACCTGGGCCTGCCGCAGAACTGGCAGGGCAACTGCGCGGTAGCGCGCGCGGGCTACGACAACGAGATCTGCGTGATGAGCCCGGTGGCTCCCGACGGCGCCCTGAGCACGTTCTTCAAGCCCGAGGGTTCGCGGTTCGTGGGCGATGTGGATCTGCATTTCGACGGCAGCAAGATGCTGGTATCCATGCCCGGGTCTCATGACCGCTGGCAGATCTGGGAACTGGGCGCCGACGGTTCCGGGCTGCGCCAGGTGACGCCGGGCGCGTATCCGGATGTCGACAACTACGATGCGTGTTATCTGCCCGACGGCCGGATCGTGTTCGCGTCCACCCGGTGCTTCCAGGGGATTCCCTGCGTGGCGGGGTCGGATGCCGTGGCCAACCTGTGCATCATGCATCCCGACGGCACGGGCATCCGCATGCTCTGTTTTGATCAGGACCACAACTGGTGCCCGACCGTGCTCAACAACGGCCGGGTCCTGTTTTCCCGGTGGGAATACTCGGATACGCCCCACTACTTCTCGCGCCTGCTGTTCCACATGAATCCGGACGGCACCAATCAGATGGAGTATTACGGCAGCAACTCGTTCTGGCCAAACTCGATTTTCTATGCCCGGCCGATACCGGGCCACCCGACCAAGGTCGTTGCCATTGTTTCCGGCCATCACGGCGTGGCCCGCATGGGCGAGCTCACGGTATTCGACCCCGCCGTGGGACGGCGCGAGGCGGATGGCGCGGTGCAGCGCATCCCCGGCTACGGCGAGTCCGTCGATCCGGTCATTGCCGACCAGCTTGTTGCGGATTCCTGGCCGAAATTCCTGCACCCGTATCCCCTGAACGACAAGTATTTTCTCGTGTCGTGCAAACCGTCCCCCGAGGCCCTGTGGGGGATCTATCTCGCCGACATCTTTGACAACCTGGTGCTGCTCAAGGAGGAGCCCGGATTCGCGCTGCTGGAGCCGGTGCCCTTCCGGGCCACGCCGGCGCCGCCCGCGATCCCGGACAAGGTGCGCCTTAATTCGAAGGAGGCCACGGTCTATCTCGCGGACATCTACGAGGGGGACGGGCTGAAAGACATCCCGCGCGGGACCGTCAAGAAACTCCGGCTCTATGCCATGCACTATACCTACAATAAAATGGGCGGGCACATGCACATCGGGGTGGAAGGCCCCTGGGACGTGCACCGCATTCTCGGCACCGTGCCCGTGTTCGAAGACGGGTCGGCGGTGTTCACCGTGCCCGCGAATACCCCGATTGCGGTGCAGCCGCTCGACGAGCGGGGCCGCGCGCTGCAGGTCATGCGGAGCTGGTTCACGGCGATGCCGGGCGAGGTCCTGTCCTGCGTTGGCTGCCACGAACAACAGAACATGGGGCCGCCTGTAACGCGGAGCCTGGCCTCGCGCACGCCGCCGGTGGCGATTGAACCGTGGTATGGGCCCGCGCGCGGGTTCAGTTTCAAGCGCGACGTTCAACCGGCGCTGGACCAGTTCTGCGTGGGCTGTCATCAGGGACAGGAAGGGCGTCCCGATTTCGCCCGCAAAGACGAGAACGGGTGGAACAACTTCACGCCCGCGTATTTGGCGCTGCACCCCTACGTCCGGCGGCCCGGGCCCGAGAGCGACTACCATCTGGCGATGCCGATGGAATGGCACGCGGGCACGAGCGAGCTCGTTCAGATGCTCGAAAAAGGCCATTTCGGCGTAAAACCGGACGCGGAGGCGTGGGACCGGCTCTTCACGTGGATCGATCTCAACGTGCCCGATCACGGGACGTGGCATGAACAGCAGCCCATTCCTAACAATTTCGACAAGCGCCGGGACTACATGCTGGCCACGTACGCCAATCGCACGGACGATTTTGAGGCCATCCCCGAGGGTCTCGGCGCTCCGCGCGCGTTCGTCGCGCCCGAACCGGCGGCCGTGAAGCAGAGCGCCGCGGTGCGCGTCGAGGGCTGGCCGTTCTCGAGCGAAGCGGCGCTGGCCCTGCAGCGCGCCGCGGCAGGCGCCGTGACCGCGGCCGACGCGGCCGGCGAACCGCAGCGTAAGACCGTCGAGCTTGGCGACGGGGTGACGATGGACTTCGTGCTCATCCCCGCGGGGGACTATGTAATGGGTAGCGGGGCCGGGGCGCTGGACGAACAGCCTCCGTGCACAGTGACCATAGACCAGCCTTTCTGGATGGGCGTCACCGAGGTGTCGAACGCTCAGTTCGCGCGTTTCAACCCCGAGCATGATACGGGGACCATCGATCAGCACAACAAAGACCACACCCGGCCGGGATACGCCGCCAACCTGCCCGGCCAGCCCGCGGCGCGGGTCTCTTGGGATGAAGCGATGGCGTTCTGCGAGTGGCTGAGCGGCCATGCCGGCCTTGCCTGCACCCTGCCAACCGAGGCGCAATGGGAGTGGGCGTGCCGGGCCGGTTCGGATGCCCCGTTCTTCTATGGCGGGATGGATGCGGATTTCTCGGCGTTTGCCAATCTTGCCGACCAGTCGATCAAACTGCTGGCTGTTGCGGGAATCGATCCTCAACCCATTCCCAACCCCAGCGCGTACGAGGATTTTCTGCCGAAAGACGCCCGCTTCAACGACGGCGAGCGCATCGTGACCGGCGTGGGCCGGTATCAGCCCAATCCCTGGGGATTGATGGACATGCACGGCAACGTGGCGGAATGGACCCGCACCTCGTTCGCCGCGTATCCGTACTCGGAAGATGGCCGTAACGAGCCGGCGTCGCGCGCGGACAAAGTGGTCCGCGGCGGCTCCTGGCTGGATCGGCCTCACCGGGCTACGGCGTCTTTCCGGCTGGCGTACAAGCCGTATCAGAAGGTGTTTAACGTGGGTTTTCGCGTGATCATGCCCGTAGACGCGCAGAATCCCGTCAATATCGCACGGAACTAGCCGATGGTTTGCCGGCCGCGCTGTCCCTTCCTGTCATGCAGACGGGCGCCCGTCGTGCGCCGGCTTCAGGTTCGGGCGCGTGGAACGGTGCGGTGTTTTCGGGGTTCTATGGGATGCGGGCGGGAACCGCGCACCCCGCCGGAGCGCGGGTTAGAATCTTGAAGGAAGAATCGGTACAATCGGGTTGAATTGGCGCCGTGGGCGGCATGCGCCGCGCCCTTTTCGAAAAGCAATGAAAACGCGAAGCACGGCTGCGCACGAACAAGGGGGATCGGACTATGTGGAATGCGGCAATCTGGCGCCGCGGGTTTGCGATCGTACTGCTGATGGCGGGAATCCTGGCCGGCAGCGCTTCGGCGCAGCACTACTTGTCGCCGTTGTCGCTGGCGCTGAGTCCGGAGCAGACCTCCCTGTACGTCGCCGCGCACACGGGCAATCAGATCGTGGTGCTGGGACTGGCGGACCAATCCGTCGCGTCGACGATTCCGTTGCCCGGCGCGCCGGGGGGCCTGTGCGTATCCGCTGACGGAACCGCGCTTTACGTGACCATTGAAGCGCCCGAAGGGGCGCTGCTGGTCGTGAACCGTGCGGATGGGGCGATCCGGGCGCGCGTTCCCATGGGACATGCCCCGGTGGCGCCGGTTGCGAGCGCCGACGGGAAGTTCGTGTATGTGTGCAACCGTTTCGACAACCAGGTGGCCGTGATTGACGCGGCCGCCAACGCGGAGGTGGCCCGGGTTTCGGTCAATCGCGAACCGGTTGCCGCGGCCCTGACACCGGACGGGAAATGGCTCTGCGTGGCCAACCATCTTCCGGCGGGCGCGTCTGACGGGGACTACGTCTCCTCGTGTGTTTCGATGATCGATACGGCGGCGCGCAGCGTGGCCGCGACCATCGTTCTGCCCAACGGCAGCACCGGCCTGCGCGGGATGGCCATGTCGCCGGACGGGGCCTATGCCTATGTGACGCACATTCTCGGGCGATACCAGCTTCCCACCACGCAGCTCGAGCGCGGCTGGATGAACACCAACGCGCTGAGCATCATCGATGTCGCCGGCCAGAAACTGTTGAATACGGTCCTGCTCGATGACGTGGACCTGGGCGCCGCCAACCCGTGGGGGGCTCAGGTGAGCGCCGACGGCGCCTACCTGTGCATCTGCCACGCCGGCACCCAGGAAATCAGCGTGATCGACCGGGCGGCGTTGCACGACAAACTGGCCCGGGTCGCGGCCGGCGAGCCGGTGTCTGAAGTGTCGCGTACCTCCGAGGACGTGCCGAACGACCTGGCATTCCTGGTGGGCATGCGCCGTCGCATCAAGCTGACCGGCAATGGCCCCCGCGGGATCGCCATCGCGGGCACGAAAGTCTATGCCGCCGAGTATTTCACCGACAGCATCGGCGTGGTGGACGTGAATCCCGAGGCGCGTCCGCGCGCGGCGTCCATCGCGCTGGGGCCCGGCCAGGAACTGTCGGTCGCGCGCAAAGGCGAGATGCTGTTCAACGATGCCGCCCTGTGCTTTCAGAACTGGCAGAGTTGCGCGAGCTGCCATCCCGACATGCGCGCCGATGGCCTGAACTGGGACCTGCTCAACGACGGCATGGGCAACCCCAAAAACACCAAGAGCCTGTTTCTGTCGCATCAGACGCCGCCCGTGATGGTGTCCGGCGTGCGCGACAAGGCCGAAACCGCGGTCCGGTCGGGTATCCGCTACATCCAGTTCGCTGTCCGGCCGGAGGACGATGCCGTTGCGATTGACGAATACGCGAAGACGGTGACGGCCGTGCCCAGCCCGTATCTGGTAAACGGCACGCTGAGTGAATCCGCCAAACGCGGTGAAGCCCTGTTCCAGCAGGCGGGGTGCGCGACCTGTCATCCCGCGCCTCTGTATACCGATCTCCAGGCCTACAGCGTCGGCACCGGCAAGGACCGCGAGGCCGACATGAAATTCGACACGCCGACCCTCGTCGAAGTATGGCGCACGGCCCCGTATCTGCACGACGGCCGCGCCGCCACCATGCTCGACATGCTGAAGAGCGAGGCTTCGGGGGCGCAGCATTGCCCCTCCGGCCTGACGGAGGAGCAGCTCGCCGATCTTGCCGCCTATGTCCTGTCGCTGTAACGCTCAAGGGAAGTCTTGGCCGAAAGATAATGGCGTCTGGCCCCGCCCGGCGCCCCGTGTATCAACCCGGTCTCACCGGGCGCGCCTGTGCGCGCCGCATGTGAGGCGGTCATGAAGGACGACAACGTGAGTTTGAGACAAGAGAACAGCATCCAGACCCGAATTGTCCAGCGGACCGGTTACCAGGAACTGTTTATTACCGCCGCGCCCCAGCCCGGACAGGACCTGGGCGCGTTGTTGCTCGAGGTGTTTCAGGCGGTCGATGAGCGCCGCGCCTCGGTCGTTTCACACGAGATTTTCGGGGTGTCCCGTGCAGCGGGCGATGCCGCGTTCCTGCAGCTGGCCGCCGAACGCGGCGAGCCGGTATGGCCGGTGCTCTGGATATCGGAAGGGGCGGATGCGGAACCGCCCGCCGTGGCCGTTCAGGTGTGGGCCGTAACCGGGCTCGAGGTCAGCCCCGTGCGCTGCAACGGCCGGATCATCGGCGTGCGGTACGAAGACGAAAGCGCCGAATACTGCCGTCTCGGGGGGATCCTTCCCGGCGACGTGTCCGTGGCCGAAGGCGTGCAGGCGATGTCCGTTTTCGAGCAGATGGAGGCCGGGCTCGAGACCGTCGGCATGAATTTTCACGACGTGCTGCGCACGTGGTTTTACAACGACCGGATCACGGCGTGGTACCCGCAGTTCAACCAGGCCCGCGACACCATGTTCAAGCGGTGGCGGGTATTCGACGGGCTGGTGCCTGCGAGCACGGCCGTTGGCGGCGCGAATGCGTTCGGCGCGGCCCTCACCGGCGGGCTGATTGCGGTCAAGGCCAAGACGGACGCCGTGCAACGGCGGCCTCTGCCTTCGCCGCTGCAGTGCCCCGCCCTGGATTACGGCAGTTCGTTCAGCCGCGCGGTGGAATTCGAGACGGAGGACCACCGCCGCGTCTACATTTCCGGCACCGCCAGCATCGCCCCCGAGGGCCATACGGTGTTTATTGACGACATTGAAGGCCAGATCGCCCGGACAATGGAGGTGATCGGCGCCATTCTCGAGTCCCGCGGCATGGCCTGGAAGGACGTCTGTCGCGGCATCGCCTATTTCAAGGATCCGCGGAACCTCGGGCTCTTTCCGAAGTACTGCGAGGCCCAGGGCATCTCCGACCTCCCCCTGGCGCAGGTGAAAGACGACATCTGCCGCGATGACCTCCTGTTTGAGGTCGAACTCGACGCGATTGTGGCAAAATAGGCGGCAGGTCCGATAGAGCGGGCGGGATTCGCCGCCGCATGGGTGGAGGACGTATCGATGTTGAACCGGGCTGTGCGCTACCTGAGCGTGGCAATCCTTGCAACGGGATCCGTGCTCGCTGCCGAAGAGACGGGACCGATCGCGTGGCGTCTTGAGCCGGTGAAGTCCATCAAGGGCTGCAAAGTGCCGGAGTGCGTAGTGGTCGACGCCGAGAATGCCCTGGCCTACATTTCCAACATCGAGGCGCTCCCCGACGAATACTGGTCCGACGATGGGCGGGGATTCATCTCCCTGATGACGGCCGACGGCAAGATGCTCAAGCGGCGCTGGCTCAACAGCACGCCCGACGCGGTCATCCATGGCCCCAAGGGCATGTGCATTCTCCAGGACGTGCTCTATTTCGCCGACAACAGCCGCCTGCTGCGCCGCCCCCTCCAGCCCGGGGGCCAGGTGGAGCCGCTTCCGGTGCCGGAGGCGGAACGGATCAATGACCTGGCCACCGACGGAACGCACATCTTCGCCAGCGATACCACGCGCGGCGTCATCTACAAAGTGGACCCCGCGACCAGCGAGGTGGCGGTGCTGAAATCGCCGCCGTCCGTCAACGGAATCACGTTTCACCAGGGCGCGTTTTTTGCGGTGAGCTGGGATCAGCACGACATTTTTGAACTCGACCCCGCGGGGGAAACCGACCCGGTTCCGTTCGGTCTTGGGGCGCACTTCACCCATCTGGACGGCATTGAGGTGCTCGACGACGGGACGTTTATCGTGTCGGATTTTGACGGCAACAAGCTCTGGGCCGTGGGTTCCGACCGCAAGGCCATTGCCCCCCTCGCAGACGTGGAGACGCCCGCCGACATCGGGCTCGACCGCAAGCGGATGCTTCTCTACGTTCCCCTGTTCATGAAGGACGAGGTGGCCATCTTCCGGCTCACGAAGGATTCGCCCGCGAAGTGATGCCGCGGTTCAGTAGGTCATTTTGCCCACTTGGACCTTACCGCGGAATACCCAGTAGATGACGCTCGTGTAGGCCAGCACGAACGGCATGCCCAGGATCGCGATGGTGAGCATGATCTTCAGGGTTTTTGCCGACGAGGCGGCGTTGTAGACGTCCAGATTGAACGCGGGATCGATGTTCGAGAGCACCAGATTCGGCCACAGCGTGATGCCCAGAAGGCCATTGAACGCCGCGATGGCCACCGCCGACGACACGAACGCCGCCAGGAGCCGGTTCTTCGAGAGCGAACGCGGAATGTTTACGATGGCCAGCACGCTGACAGCGACGGCGGCCCACGCCGCGGGATGCGCCCGGAAATTGTCGAGCGCATGGCCAAGCTTCGCGAGCGTATAGAGCGTTACCGCGAGGTAAGTCACGAGGAAGAAGGTGAAGGTCTTCGCGGCCCACCCGCGCACCCGCTGCTGAAGCTCCCCTTCCGTCTTGAGACACAGGTAGAGGTTGCCGTGCATCGTGAACATCGCCAACGCGAACACGCCGACCAGCAACTGATACGGTCCCAGCAAATCGAAAAACGTCCCCACGTACTCGATATTGCCGTTGACCTCTTTGACGGGGATGCCGGTCATCGCGTTGCCGACGGCCACTCCGAACAGGAGCGTGGCGACGGCGCTGCCGAGGGCGAATGCCCAGTCCCAGAAACTCCGCCAGGCGGGATGGTCAAGTTTGCTGCGGAGTTCGAGCGAAATGGCCCGGAAGATCAGGGCGTAGAGGAGCAGCATGAACGCGGTGTAAAACCCCGAAAACACCGTGGCATAGACTTCCGGGAACGCCGCGAACATGGCGCCGCCAAACGTGACGAGCCAGACTTCGTTTCCGTCCCAGAACGGCCCGATCGAATTGAGCAGCACCCGGCGGTCGCGGTCGTTGCGCACGAACGGGTGCAGGATGCCCACGCCCAGGTCGAACCCGTCGAGGATGGCGTATCCTGCAAGCAGGATACCCAGCAGGAAAAACCAGATCGTGTTGAGGTCCATGCGCTTACCCTTCCTCCGATGTGTCCGCTTCGTTCTCTTCGATGCCGGCGTCCATGAGCGAGGCGCGCTCGTGGCCGGCACGTTCGGCCGCGACGTCCAGCGCGCTGGCCCGGCCTTTCGGCGCCGGCTCATGGAGTTCGGGGCCCTTGCGAATTTTCTTGTCCATGATGAACAGCCACACCAGGAACATGAGGCTGTACAACACCAGGAACATGATGATGGAGAACATGACCTGGCCGCCGCTGACGGCCGGCGAAAACGCGTTTTCGGTGCGCAGGAGGCCGTACACGATCCAGGGCTGGCGGCCGATTTCCGCGGCGCACCAGCCGGCTTCATTGGCGATGACGGGGCCCACCACCGCAAACACAAAGGCCCAAAGCAGCCACCGCTGCTCGAACACCGTGCCGCGCCACCAGAAGAAACAGGCCAGAAGCGTGATCCCGATGAAAAACATGCCCAGCGCCATCATCAGATGATAGGTCTGAAAACTCAGGTTGACGGGCGGCCAGTCTTCCCGGGGAAACTGGTCAAGCCCGGTCACCGGCGCGGTGAAACTCTCGTACATCAGGAAACTCAGCCCGCCCGGGACCGCGAGGCCGAATTCGACGGACTCCGTCTCGTCATTGGGGACGCCGAACAGGTACAGCGGTGCGCCCTCGCCTTCGGCGGGGGTCTTGTAGAGGCCTTCGAAGGCCGCAAGTTTTGTCGGCTGGGTCGCGCCGACGTTCTTGGCCTGCAGATGGCCCGAACCGAGCGCGGCCAGCGACATGAAGGCGCCCATGGCCAGGGCCACCTTGAACATCTTCCGGGCCATGCTGTTGTGGCGTCCTTTGAGGAGGTAGTAGGACGAGATGCTCAGCACGAAGAAGGCGCCGAGAATGCCCGCCCCGATCCAGACGTGCACGAGGCGGTGCACCGTCGAGGGATTGAACACCATCTCCCAGAAATTGGTGATTTCCGCCCGGTTGAGCTCTTCGTTGATCACAAACCCGGCCGGGGTCTGTTGCCAGGAATTGGCCACGACGATCCAGATGGACGAGAACACCGCGCCGAGGGAGACCATGCACGTCGAAAAGAAGTGCATTCTGGGCGAAACCCGGTCCCAGCCGAACACGAGCACCGCCAGAAACCCCGATTCGAGGAAGAAGGCGAAAATGCCCTCCGCCGCGAGCGCCGAGCCGAACACGTCGCCGACGTAGCGCGAGTAGGTGGCCCAGTTGGTGCCGAATTCGAACTCCATCACGATGCCGGTCGCGACGCCCATGGCGAACACGAGGGCGAAGATGCCCGTCCAGAACCGGGCGATGGCTTCGTATTCGCGATCGCCGGTTTTCAGGTACATCCCCTCCATGATCACCATGAGCCAACCGAGTCCGATGGTGAGGGGCGGGAAGATGTAATGAAACATGATCGTGAGAGCGAATTGAAGCCGCGACAACATGTACACATCAAGTTCCATGACCCAGTATCCCCGTTATATGCCTTGGCCCTCTTTGGCGCGCAGGCGCCCCGGCCGCCCTGCTGTCATGCCGGCTCGACCCCGGACGGGTGGCGTCCCCGCCACGGCGCCGCCGGCGCCACGGCATGTGAGCCGATGCCAGGAATATACCTTTCCGTCCGAGACCCTGTAAAGCCTGCCCCGCCCGCGAAATGCGGCGGCGCTGCGCCGAAACGCCGCGGCCGCGCCGAGCGGACCGGTTGGAGCCGTGAAAAAACCGGGAAACGGGCCGGCGGGGCCCGGTTTCCCGGCGTTCAGCGCGAGATATGTGCGCTCCGGTCAGCCTGGTTCTACGCCTGGGGCTCCTCTTCGAGCAGGCTCTCCAGGACTTCCAGCAGGGCATCCGGATCGATGCCGTAGCCGGCGCATACCTGCCCGATGGTCTCAAACTGTCCCAGAGCGCAATGGGAACATCCGCCCAGGTGGAATGCCGCGAATACCTCGCGGACGCGGGGATGCACCTGCATGGCTTCTTGGATGGGCATGTCGAGATGAAAGATCGGCTCTGCGTTCGGCTGATTGGCTGCCGGGGCCTCGGTTTTGTCGGTATCGGCCATGGTTCGTCTCCTTTGGTTGGGACTTATCCGCCCTGATTCCAGTACTGCTCGAATTCCTCCTGCGAGGATTCGCGGAGCATGTCAGGCCGGTATAGTTTTTTCACAATGGGGTCGGCGACCCGCTCCAGTTCCCCCGTTCCGTCGATGTGGGTAACGTAGCGGAGCACCTTCTGGTTATCGTCACATTCGTAGTAGATGGTGGCGTCGCCTTTACCCGGAACGGGTTGCGATGTTTTGTAATAACGCATCGGTTTCCCCCTTTTACTGCTGCATTCCCATAGACTTAACAAACTCGGGAGATGGGCCATTCCAGCGTATCAGGAAATTGCCAGCATGTTGTCGATCGGGACCCGGGCGTCCCGGAGGATGGCTTCAGGCAATTCTATCTGGTACTGCAGCTTTTGGAGCGCTTCGAGCGTATCTTCCAGGGTGATCAGGGCCATGTGGGGGCACTGGTGGCTGCACATGCGGATCATTTCCTTGTCGGGATTTTCCGCGGCGAGGTTGTCGCCCATGCTGCACTCCGTAAACAGCATGAACTGTTTGGCATCGGACGCCTTGACCACATCAACCATCTTTTTGGTGCTGCCGGAGATATCCACCTTCGCGATGACCTCCGGTTTGCATTCGGGGTGAGCGATGGTGACGGCTTCCGGGAACTGTTGTTTCACGGCGTCGACGTGTTCGGGCTCGAACAGTTCATGCACTTCGCAGTGCGCGCCCCAGCCGATCACCGCGGGCGTATCGGCGCGCAACTCCTTCTCGGAGCCGGGAATCCAGCCCTGGATGAATGCGAGACCCAGTTCACGGGCGGTGTTGTGCGCGAGGAACTCGTCCGGCACGAAGATGATGTGTTTGTGACCCTTGTTGAGAAGATATCGCACCACCGCATCGGCATTTCCCGAGGTGCAGCAGTAATCGGAGACGGCCTTGGTTTCGGCGTGGGTGTTGACGTAACTCACGACGGGCGCGCCCGGGAACCGTTCTTTGAGGGCCCGCACATCGTCGGCCGTGATGCCTTCGGCCAGGGAACAACCCGCTTCGAGGTTCGGCAGCAGCACCATCCGGTTCGGATTAAGGATCTTGGCGGTTTCGGCCATGAACTTGACGCCGCAGAACACGATGATATCCGCCTCGGATTGCGCGGATACCCGCGACAACTGGAGCGAATCGCCGACGTTGTCCGGCACCGAGCAATACAGGGCGGGTTCCATGTAGTTGTGTCCGAGGATGATGGCGTTCAGTTCCCGTTTGAGCCGGTTGATCTCGAAGGCGAGCTGCGCTTTTGCCTGAATCTCCACGTCCGGGATGAGCCGGTGCAGTTTGGCACGCATGCTTTCGAGCAGGTCCTCGAACGCCTGTGTGTGGCGGGTAGCGCGGGTGTTCGTCATCGCCTTTGTTCCTCTCGGGGTTGCAGCCCAGGCGGTTGTTTCGAAAAAGGCCTTGGGGACAGTGTCTTGCCGGTGACCGCCATCGCCAATGCCCTGTCATTTCGGAGCCCATCGAACAAGCCGATAGGCCCGTATGCTAGCACCCCATGGCGCCTCAATCAAAATCCTGTTTTCTCACGGGAACGCCTCCGAATCGCCTGTCCGGTGAGACCTGATGGCGCACAATGGATCCGCCGGAGACCGCGGAACGGGTCCGAAGGCGGACAAGCGCCGAGGCCAGCGGGCGGGACGCTACTCCGTAGTGACGGACGAATGCGTTCCGCGCAAGGCGCTGAGCAGGGCGTGCCATGACAGGGTCGCGCACTTGATGCGAATCGGAAACTCCCGGACGCCCGAGAAGACCGCGAGTTTTCCGACGGCCTTTTCATCGATGGGCGCGTCGGGTTTGGCCGTGACCATGCGGTGGAACTGAACAAAGAGGTCTTCGGCCTCGCGAACGGTCTTGCCCTTGAGGAGGGTCGTCATGAGGGAGGCCGAGGATTTCGCGATGGCACAGCCCCGGCCCTCGAAGCTGATGTCGGCGATGACGTCGCCGTCGAGTTTCAGATACAGCGTGAAGTGGTCCCCGCACAAGGGGTTGTGCCCCTCGATCCGGCGGTCGGCGTCCTCCATGGCATGGAAATTCCGCGGTTTGCGGTTGTGTTCGAGGATCACTTGTTCGTAGAGGGCGCGGTTGCTCTGTCCCATTACCCGAAAACCTCATGTACGCGTTCGAGGGCCTTGCCGAGCGCGTCGAGTTCCTCGCGCGTATTGTAGAATGCCAGCGAGGCGCGCGCGGTGGCCGGCACGTCAAAGCGTTCCATTAAGGGCTGAGCGCAATGGTGGCCGGCGCGTATGGCAATGCCTTCGCCATCGAGCATCTGGCCGATATCATGCGGATGCGCCGCATCCATTACAAACGAAAGAACGGAGGCCTTGTGGGCTGCGTTGCCGAGGATGCGCACGCCGTCGATGGAGTGCAGAACCTCGGTCCCGTATTGGAGCAGTTCGGCCTCATGGGCCGCGATGCGGTCCATGCCCACGTGATTCAGGTAGTCGATGGCGGCGCCCAGGCCGATCGCGCCCGCGATGTCGGGCGTGCCCGCTTCAAACTTGTGGGGCAGCGAATTGAAGATCGTCTTGTCGAAGCGGACCGACAGGATCATGTCGCCGCCGGTCTGGTAGGGGGGCATCTCCTCGAGCAGCTCGGCCCGGCCGTAGAGCACGCCGATGCCCGTGGGACCGAACACCTTGTGTCCCGAGAACACGAAGAAATCGCAGCCCAGCTCGAGGACGTCGATCGCCAGATGGGGAACCGCCTGGGCGCCGTCGACCAGCACGGGCACGCCCCGGGCGTGCGCCATACCGATCAGTTCCTTGACGGGATTCACCGAGCCGAGGGCGTTCGAGACGTACGTGACTGCCACGAGTTTCGTGCGGCCGGTGAGCATGCGCTGGAACGCTTGGACGTCGAGCTCGCCCGTGTCGGTGATGGGGGCGACCCGGAGCCGGGCGCCCTTTTCCTCGCACAGCACCTGCCAGGGCACGATGTTGGAATGGTGTTCCATGTGGGTGATCAGGATTTCGTCGCCGGCCTTCACGTGCTGGCGGCCGTAGGTCTGGGCGACGAGATTGATGCCCTCCGTCGTGCCGCGTGTGAAGATGATTTCGCATTTCAGGCGGGCCCGGATGAAGTCTCTCACTTTGTGGCGGGCCGCGTCGTAGGCCCTGGTCGAGGCCTCGCTCAGCTGATACAGCCCCCGGTGGACGTTCGCGTTGGTCTCCGCGTAATACCGGGCGAGCGCGTCAAGCACCGCCTGCGGCTTCTGGCTGGTGGCGGCGTTGTCGAGATACACGAGGGGTTTCCCGTGCACCGTCGTCTGGAGTATCGGAAAGTCGCGCCGGAGCGCGGCCACGTCGAATATGGATGTCGCATTGGAAGGGATTCCGGAGCTCATCTCCCGGACGGCTCGCATGATGTCCGCCTTTCTGCGCGTTCCCTCACTTCTGGGGGCTGTAGCGGTTGTAGATGTAATTGTGCAGCCGGGTCCGCAACGGTTCGACGGAGATGTCGTCGACCACTTCGCCGGCGAACCCGCACGTCAGGATAGCGCGGGCCATTGCTTCCGAGATGCCGCGGCTCTGAAAATAGAAGATCTGTTCCCGGGGCGGCTGGCCGACGGTCGCGCCATGCGTGCATTTCACGTCGTCCGCGAAGATCTGCAGGATGGGCCGCGTGTCGATGGCCGCCGCGTCCGAGAGGAGCAAATTGCTGTTGAGCTGGTTCGAGTCGGTTTTCTGGGCATCCCGGTGCACATGGACCGCGCCGCTGAACACGGCGTGGCTCGTGTCGCCGAGGACACCCTTGTACCGGATGCGGCTGGTGCACTGCGGGCTGGCGTGCTCGATACCGGTGGCATTGTCGATCAGCTGGTCGCCCTCGGCCAGATAGAGTCCTGCGAGCGACGCGTCCGCCCCCTCGCCCGCAAGGCGCGTCTTGAGCTCATTCCGGGCGATCTTGCCTCCCAGGAAGGCCGAAAACGAACGAAACACGCTGTTCGCATGCTGCTGTACGCGCACGGACGAAAGGTGATAGCCGCGGGGGCCCTCATGGAGCACCGCATACCGCTTCAGCACGGCCGCGTCGCCCAAAACGATCTCCGTCACGGCATTATTGAAATACGGCGCCTCTGTCAGGCCGGCATAGCTTTCGATGAGCGTCACTTCGGCCGTTTCGTCCAGGACAATCAGATTTCGCGGGTGGGCCGCCCTGTTCTCCTGCCTGTTCGTGGTGAGGTACAGGATGTGGACCGGCGCGGTCTCCGCGTAGCCCCGCGGCGCGTGCACCAGGGCCCCGTCCGTGAGGCAGGCCGAGTTCAGCGCGTTGAAGATGTTGCCCGAATCGCCCGCGAGCGTGTCGAGATGCTTCCGGGCCAGTGCGCCGTCGGTCCGCACGGCCTCGGCCAGACTGGTTACGTGCAGCCCGCCCGTGTCCGGGAGTTGAGAGGCTTCGGGAACGAAGAATCCGTCCACGAAGACCAGTTCGGTCCATCCGGGTGCGTTGAACCGGTGCGGGGCGGCCACGGCCGGGTCCGCCGCTTCGCGGGGGGGCTGCATCGACGGTTCAAACGCGGCCCGCACGATGGGCTTCACGTCCGTGAAGCGCCATTCCTCGTCTTTCCGTGTGGGAAACGAGAGCGTTTCAAACCGTTTGGCGCCCGAATCACGGAGCTGGCGGAGCCAGCCGGGGGCGTGATCCTCGACAGGCTTCGAGCGCGCGTCGAGGAACTTCTCTTTATCGGAAAGCCGTTCAGCAACTTCAGTCATCAGCATACTCCACCGTCGCGCGGGTTGATTCAACCGGCGGCCTGCGCGGCGCTCATGTCGCCGCGCACCCATTCGTAGCCCTTTTCCTCGAGTTCCAGCGCCAAGTCCTTGCCGCCCGACCGGACGATCCGGCCCTGGTACATCACGTGAACGAAATCGGGCACGATGTAGTCCAGCAGGCGCTGGTAATGCGTGACGAGGATCATCGATCGTTCGGGGCTGCGCATCTTGTTGACCCCGTCGGCCACGATGCGCAACGCGTCAATGTCGAGGCCCGAATCGGTTTCGTCGAGAATGGCCAGCCGGGGCTCCAGGACGGCCAGCTGGAGGATCTCGTTGCGTTTCTTCTCGCCGCCCGAGAACCCTTCGTTGACGGGACGATCCGCGAACGCGGGGTCAATCGCGACGAGTTCCATCTTTTGCTCGAGCAGTTGCCGGAAATCCATGGCGTCGAGTTCTTCCAGGCCGTGGCTCCTGCGAATTTCGTTGAGCGCGGCGTGCAGGAAGTAGGCGTTCGTGACGCCGGGAATCTCGACGGGATACTGAAACGCCAGGAACAGGCCGAGCCGGGCGCGTTCTTCGGCGGGCATCTCGAGCAGATCCTGCCGCAGAAAGGTGACCTCGCCGTCCGTGACCTCGTATTGCTCGTGGCCCGCGAGCACCTGCGCCAGGGTGCTCTTGCCCGAACCGTTGGGGCCCATGATGGCGTGGACCTCGCCCGGGTGGACGGTCAGATGAACGCCCTTGAGGATCTGGATGTCCTCGACTTTCGCATGCAAATTACTGATTTCGAGCATTTAACCTACACTCCCTTCGAGGCTCACGCTCAACAGCTTGGTGGCCTCTACCGCGAACTCCATCGGAAGATGGTCGAACACCTCTTTACAGAACCCGTTGATCACCATCGATATGGCGTCTTCCGGGCCAATGCCCCGCTGCTTGCAGTAGAACAACTGGTCTTCGCTGATCTTGGACGTGGACGCTTCGTGTTCCACGCTGGCCGTCTTGTTGCGCACCTCGATGAGCGGGAAGGTGTGCGCGCCGCACTGGTTCCCGATCAGGAGCGAGTCGCACTGCGTGTAATTCCGCGCATTCTCAGCCCGGGGCATCACTTTGACCATGCCGCGGTAGCTGTTGTTGCCGTGCGCGGCCGAGATGGTTTTCGAGATGACCGTGCTGCTGGTGTTCTTGCCCAGGTGGATCATCTTGGTGCCTGTATCGGCCTGCTGGTAATTGGTGCTCAGGGCGACAGAGTAGAATTCGCCCACCGAGTTGTCGCCCTGGAGGATGCAGCCGGGATACTTCCAGGTAATGGCCGAGCCGGTCTCGACCTGGGTCCACGAGATGCGCGAATTGCGGCCGAGGCATTTGCCCCGTTTGGTCACGAAGTTGAAGATGCCGCCGCGGCCCTGCTCATCGCCGCTATACCAGTTCTGCACGGTGGAGTAGTTGACGGTGGCGTTGTCGAGGGCCACCAGTTCCACGACCGCCGCATGGAGCTGGTTCTCGTCGCGCCTGGGGGCGGTGCATCCTTCGAGGTAGTTCACGAAGGCGCCCTCTTCAGCGACAATCAGGGTGCGTTCGAACTGGCCCGTGTCGGCCGCGTTGATGCGGAAATAGGTCGACAAGTCCATCGGGCAACGCACGCCTTTGGGGATGTAGCAGAACGAGCCGTCGCTGAAGACCGCCGAGTTCAGGGCCGCGAAAAAGTTGTCGGTGTACGGCACTACGCTTCCGAGATAGCTGCGCACGAGGTCCGGATGGTTCTTCACGGCCTCGGAAAACGAGCAGAAGATGATGCCTTTTTTGGCCAGGATCTCCTGATGGGTCGTGGCCACGGACACGCTGTCGAACACCGCGTCCACCGCCACGCCGGACAGGCGCTTCTGCTCTTCGAGCGGGATGCCCAGTTTTTCAAAGGTGTTGAGGAGTTCACGGTCGACCTCGTCGAGGCTGTTCAGCTCCTTTGACGTGCGTTTCGGCGCTGCGTAGTACCGCTGGGCCTGGTAGTCGATTTCGGGATAGCGCACGTTGGCCCAGCGGGGCTCGGTCATGGTCTGCCAGTGCCGGAAGGCCTTCAGGCGCCACTCCAGGAGCCAGGCGGGCTCCTCTTTCTTGGCGGAGATCAGGCGGATGACGTCCTCGTTGAGTCCGTGCGGCACGGTCTCCATCTCGATGTCGGTCACCCAGCCGTGCTGGTAGGTCCGGTTGGCCAGCTCGGCGATCTCGCGATTGCTGCGTTCAACGCGCGTGCCGGTGTATTCCGGGGCCTTGACGGTGTTGTCCGTGGTCTCTGGTGTCATGGTCTCGTCCGTTGTTAAGGGCTTCTTCGTCTGTGCCATAAGGGTTTATTCCATCCGAGCCGGTTGTAGGGATGGGGATGGCGCTGCCCCCCATACCTTGAGGCAAACACCCTCGGCCGGGGCGATATTCCTGATACAGAGCCAGTTACCGCGGGCCCGCGCCGTCCCGCCACGCTTCGAATTCATGCTTTCAGGAAGGGTATGGTGACCGGGCCGTGGGGCAGCACGGCCACGTCGGCGCCGGGACCGAGGGCGGCGAGTTCCGCGTCCACCGCCGCCTGGAGGTCCGCCACGGGCGTGAGCATGCACTGCGCGACCCGGCGGGGCGGCAACGAGGAATACACGCTCACCCGGCGCCGTATCAGAACAGTTGCGAGCACCTGAGCCTGCCACTGGTCAAGCACGCAGGCCGGTTGCGAGCGAATCCAGTTCAAGACGTCCCGCGGCGATTCCGTCCGGGCCATGAGCTCGGCGAAATGGCCGTGGTCCGGGACGCCGTCGGCGCACTCACTGGCCACGATGATCCGCCCGCCATCCGCGCAGATGCGCGCGGCAGCGGAGATCCCCTTTACGGTCTGGTAGAGGTTCTGGTCGAGCGGGAATCCGCTGTTCGAGGTGATGACAAGCGGGCACGGAGCGGTTACGGGCGCCATGGCGTCTTCGGCCGCCCGCAGACAGCCCGCCCGGTGCGCTTCGAGATACTGCCCGCAGAAGATCCCCGTCAGTTCCTTGGCCGTGTTCAGCGTCACGTTGATCAGGAAATCCGGCGGACAGCACGCGGCGGCGTCCCGCAGGGCCTGTTGCAGCGGATTGCCGTCCAGCACGCCCCAGGTGCTTTGGGGGTCCGCGACGAGGCCGTAGCTGTGAAGCCCCAGGATGGTGTCGATGGAAGCCAGACCTGGGGCGACCGCTTTGGGACCGCCCGAGAACCCCGCGAAGAAATGGGGTTCGATGAAGCCCAGAGCGATGCGTTTGTCGGCCTCGACGTAGTGCCGGTTCAGGAGAACAGGGAGTCCCGCCGCGGTCTCGCCGACGCGGACATTCATACCCGGGTCGTACGCGTCGTGATTGACCACGCGGATCCGGCGCAGCACGGCCGGTCCCAGCATGTGTTCCAGCTCCTCCGCCGTGTTGGGGCGGTGGGTGCCGGCGCCCACGACCAGCGTGATATGCTCCGCCGCGACGGGCAGGATTTCGAGAAGCCAGGGCAGGAGCGCGCGGTTGGGCACGGGACGTGTGCCGTCGGAGGTCGTGATCACGATGCGGTCGGTCGGCGCGATGATCTCCGCGAGCGGGGGAGAAGCGAGCGGGTTCGCGCACGCCGTCCGGAAATGCTCCCGGGGGTGGTCCAGGGGCGGCACGTGACGCGGTTGCACAATGTGCCAGCGGGCACGCGCAGGGTCGATGCGGACAGGGACGGCGCCTCTGCCGTAGTCGATGTGAATGCTATCGGGATGCATGGCCCATTCCGGAAGCCTCCGACCTGTTGTCAGCGCCGTGCCACGCACACCGCGCGCGGCCGTTAATACCGGTAATGCTCCGGTTTGTACGGTCCTTCCACGGGCACGCCGAGATATTCGGCCTGCTCGGGCGTCAGGCGCTCGAGTTTTGCACCCAGCTTGCCGAGATGGAGACGGGCGACCTCTTCGTCGAGGGCCTTCGGCAGGGTGTAGACCTGGCCCTTCTCGTAGGTGGCGGTCTCGGTCGCGAAGGCGACAATCGCGAGGGTCTGGTTCGAGAACGAATTGGACATGACGAACGACGGATGCCCGGTGGCGCAACCGAGGTTCACGAGGCGTCCGCGCGCCAGGATGATGATCGCTTTGCCGTCGGGGTAGATGAATTTGTCTACCTGGGGCTTGATGTTGAGTTCCGTGATGTCTTCGCGGTCCTCGAGATACGACACCTGGATCTCCGAGTCGAAGTGGCCGATGTTGCAGCAGATGGCCTCGTCCTTCATCACATCGAAATGTTCGCCCCGCACCACGTCGCAACAGCCCGTGGTCGTGACGAAGATGTCGCCGATGGGCGCGGCCTCTTCCATGGTGACGACCTGGTAGCCTTCCATGCACGCCTGGAGCGCGCAGATGGGATCGATCTCCGTGATTAGCACGCGTGCGCCCAGGCCCCGCATCGCGTGCGCGCAACCCTTGCCCACGTCGCCATATCCCGCCACCACCACGACTTTGCCCGCTACCATGATGTCCGTGGCGCGTTTGATGCCGTCCGCAAGCGATTCCCGGCACCCGTACAGGTTGTCGAACTTTGATTTTGTGACCGAATCGTTCACGTTCATCGCGCGGGTGAGGAGTTTGCCTTCCTTCATCATCTTGTAGAGGCGGTGCACTCCCGTGGTGGTTTCCTCGGAGACGCCGATCCAGTCCTCGACGTAGTCGTGCCACTTGTTGGGGGTTTCGCCGTGAATCCGGTGGAGGAGCGTGTCGACGATGGCGATTTCCTTGTTCTGGCGTGAGATGTCGGGGAGTTTGCCGGTCCTGGCGAAGGTCTCTTCGAATTCGTAGCCCCGGTGGATCAGCAGGGTGGCGTCGCCGCCGTCATCCACCACCAGGTTCGGGCCTTTGCCGTCCGGCCACGTGAGCGCCTGCTCCGTGCACCACCAGTAGTCCTCCAGGGTTTCGCCTTTCCACGCGAACACGGGCGTGCCGCGTTTCGCGATGGCCGCCGCCGCGTGGTCCTGGGTCGAGAAGATGTTGCAGCTGGCCCAGCGCACATCGGCCCCGAGCGCCTGCAGCGTCTCGATCAGCACCGCAGTCTGGATGGTCATGTGCAGCGAACCCGAAACGCGATACCCTTTAAGGGGCTGCTGCGGTGCATATTTCTCGCGGATCGCCATGAGGCCCGGCATTTCCTTCTCGGCCATGTCGATTTCCTTGCGGCCCCATTCCGCCAG